>CAZGXZ010000038.1:13354-16022 GCA_964530035.1 uncultured Methanoregulaceae archaeon | reverse complement strand
ACATGTCTCAGGAAGACCAGGTAACGGGCAGTATCCTGCTCATGGATGACGAGGAGCCGATCCTTGACGTAATGGAAAAACTTCTCATACGCAAAGGATTTGCCGTTTCAACGGTCAGGGATGGGAAGGAGGCTGTTTCAGTATACAAGCATGCCCTCGAGTCCGGAAAGAGGTTTGATGTTGTCGTCATGGACCTTACCATCCCTGGGGGTATTGGTGGAAAGGAGGCCATCCTGGAACTCAAAGCGCTTGATCCCGAAATAGTGGCGGTAGCTTCAAGCGGTTATTCGAACGACCCCATCATGGCAGACCATGCTGCGTTTGGATTTTCTGCAATCCTGCCAAAGCCTTACAACATCCGTGACCTTGTTGAACTGGTGCGGTCTCTGATTCTCCAGAACCGCACGTAATGCGGTAGCGTTGGAACATGTTCCGGAAGACCGTCAGGATTACCACGAGAGGCGAGGGGGACATTGTAGACATAACACCCGACGTGAGGTCGGTGGTTCATGAAAGCGGTTATGCCCATGGAATCGCCCATATCTTCATAACCGGGTCGACAGCCGCTGTTACGACCACCGAGTACGAGCCAGGCGTTCTCGATGACCTCAGGCGGGCGCTTGCCGCCCTGGCACCGGCGGACCAGCCTTACCGGCACGATTCCCGTTGGGGGGATGGAAACGGCCGCTCCCATGTCAAGGCATCGATCATCGGTCCCTCGTTGTCGGTCCCTGTCATCGACGGCGATCTTGCGACCGGGACATGGCAGCAGATAGTGCTCCTGGAGCTTGATACGCGGTCTTCCCGGGAGCGCATCGTGGTAATCAGCATCCTGTAGAGGTATCCGGGGTCGCGGCCGTTATCAGGCCAAAACTTCCGGCATGTGCCCCCCGGATGATGCTGTCGTGAGAAACAGGGAAATCCTTTATCAGTCGAGGGGAACCGATTCAAGTTGTGAGACGAGTTCCCAGATCCTGGTCCTGGCGTGGATTGGCATGTTGGGGTCGTTGCTGATCTCGTCGATCTTTGATATTGCTTCTGCCGCTCTGAAACCTACCGGTTTACCGTCTTTCAAAAGCAATGCGCGGGTTTCATCGGCGACACGGCGGATATTTCTGGGTATTGTCGAGTCATCCATGATTTGCTGGAGCATCAGGATGCAGTTTTCGATCGTTTTCTCGGGGTCGGGCATCATATCAACTCTGTCAAGAGGTTGTTCTATATTACTTATACCGGGAATTTAAATAATTATAGAAAAATACCCGCAGGCACTATGGCGAAACCCGACGAGATAATGGCTGAGCAGCTCCTGAAAGGTGGGAAAATGCTTGCAAAATCATGTAAAAATTGTGGAAACCCTCTTTTTGAGGTCAAGGGAGAGACCACCTGCGTGGTCTGCGCAAGCGGACCTGTGCCTGAGATGGCACCCCCGGAGACTGTCGTACCCGGTCCCTCTCCGCCTCAGGGAATACCGGCCGCGGCATCCGGTACCCTGGCCCAGGCAATCGGGGGTGCAGTCACCGTGCTGTGCGAACGGGCCGCACGTGACACCAACCCTGCAAACAGTCTTCTGCTCATGCAGGCGGTCGAGTGCGGGGTCCGTGCCCTTCATGTGCTCCGCGAGTAGGGTTTCCTGGTAAGTTCGACAAGATTTTTTGCCTTCTTATCCCCTATTCCAGGAACTTCCCGAAGTGATTCCTCGTCGGCGTCGATGACCCCCCGGACCGTGCCGAAATGGCCAAGAAGTTCCCGGGCCTGTTTTAATCCGATATCCGGCAGGGAACTGATGATATACTCCTGCTGTTCCGAATGGTTCCGGTGGCCCTTGTGTACGTGGTGTGACCGTTCGGAGTGCCCGGATTCCTCTCTCCGTGCGATGACCATGAGGAACTCTGCCGTTTCCCTCGCGTTCGTACTGAAGAGGATACCCATTCCGAGGTCGACGGCTGCTGAAACGAGCGCACCACGGATTGCATTCGGGTGGATATTCCTCTCGTCAAAGAGCGGTCCACCCTCGATGATGAGGACCGGTCGCGGTGCCGACCGGGAGACCTCGCGGAGCTGCCCGATGAGGTCCCTCTCGACAAGGCTTGCCACGAAGTCCCTGCTTGTCTTCCGTTCCACAAGGATGCGGTCACCTATTGCGTAATCCCCTGATTCAAGCCTCTGAACCGTCACCCTGACCCCAAGATCAGAAAGCGCTTCCGGGACTCCCGATGCAAGTTCACGGTCATCGACCACGACGGTGACCCCGTCAAAGGCATCAATGCGTGCCTGCCGGGTCTGGAGAATGGCATTCTGTTCTTCCAAAGCCGGATCAGTCGATATCCTCCGGCTTATGCCGGCTATCCCGGAGTGCATGGACCGCTCCCTGGCGTTACTCACGAACCTGAACGCCTCGTCGCTCGTCCCCCTGGTGCTCAGGACGATGATCCTGCCTGCTCCACTCCGGCCTGTCCTTCCCTTGCGCTGGATACTCCGTATCTCCGATGGGACCGGCTCGAAAAAAACGACAAGGTCTGTTGACGGGACATCTAGTCCCTCCTCCCCGACGGACGTTGCGACAAGGACCCTGAACTCCCCCTCCCGAAACCGTGTGAGCGTCGCTATCTGTTTCTTCTGCGAAAGGCCCTTGTCTGCATCACGGGTGGCCTGCCCGACGAACCGT
>CAZGXZ010000038.1:203-13344 GCA_964530035.1 uncultured Methanoregulaceae archaeon | reverse complement strand
CGCGGTAGGTGGCAAAGATAATGATACGGCTTTCCGGCTGGGTTTCAAGCTGGCCGCCAATGATCTCCGGCAGGACAGCATACTTGGGATGGAGTTCCTGATCCCATGTCCTCGAGAGGGCAAGGAGTGATATGAAGCCGGGGTCCCGGGCGAGCCTCTGGCTGGCTTTTGAGCCTGTGCCTGAGGCAGCTTCGGTTTCGAGACGGGCCAGGTACAATGACAGGACGCCTGTCCCCTGAGACTCGGCCAGGCTTACCGCGTGCTTGAGCTTCATGATCTCGGCGTAGATACTCGCACCGGTGTAACCGTTCGGGTCCCGTGACCGTATGCGTTCCTGGACCTGTTCATTCAACCCTGAGAGGGCCTTCATGGAGAGGGTCTGGCGGGGTGGGACCTCGAAGCCAAGCCGCTTGAGCCCGTCTATCCGGGAATCGAGAAGGTCTGATAAGGAAGCCACCGCTCGCTGGAGTTCAGGGGGGAGCTGCAGCGAAATGACCTCGAGGTCCCGCTCGTGGATGTAAGGGGTGACATCGGGGTCGTGCTCAGTCCTTGTCTCCACGATCCCAACGCCGAGCGTGGCACAGATCTCACCAATCTTTTCGCTCGTCCCGCCTGGAGAGGCGGTCATCCCCAGGATAAGCGGGTTCTTTGCGGTGTCCCGGTAACGGCCGGCGATAAAGGTATATGCATAATTGCCGACCGCCCGGTGGCACTCGTCCACAACGAGGAGGGATACGTCCTCAAGTGAGTATTCACCCGAGATAAGGTCGTTCTTGATGACCTGTGGGGTCGCACAGATGACCCGTGCTGTCTTCCAGAGTCCTGCACGTTCCTTCCTGTTGTTATCCCCCGTAAAAAAGGCAAACAACCCGTTTTCCTGCTCGCTCCCGGGAAAGACCAGCAGACGTTCAAAGTACCTGAGGTGTTGCTCGACGAGAGGTTTAGTCGGGGCCAGGACAAGGACCTTTCCCCCAGTGTTGAGGAGGCGTGAAGCGGCAACGATAAGGGCGATAGCGGTCTTTCCGAGCCCCGTCGGGATAACCACCAGGGTGTGGCCCTCAAGGGCGTGCATCGCGATGGCGAGCTGGTACTGGCGCGACTCAACCGCGTCCCTCCTGATGTATGGATGGGTGATGAAGGTCATACCATGGACGAAAACGTCCGTATACCTGAGATGAGGTCGTTGATGGTGCTGTTCAGGTCGGAAACCGCCACCCGTACCTGTTTCATTGAATCACGGTCTCTCAGCGTGACGGTCCCGGTATCCTTCGTATCGTAATCTATGGTGACGGCAAACGGTGTCCCTACTTCGTCCTGTCTCCGGTATCTCCTCCCTATTGCACCAGAATCGTCATATTCTGCCATAATTCCCTTTTCCTGGAGTTTTCTCGTGATATCGAGGGCAGTCGTATCAAGGCCGTCCCGTGTCATGAGGGGCAGGACCGCGACCTGGATCGGAGCGACCGCGGCCGGCAGCCTCATGACTTTTCTTACCTCGCCGTCGGCCTCGTCCTCGTCGTACCGCTGTTCAAGGACGGCGTATATCATGCGGTCGATCCCGTAGCTCGGCTCGATGACATGGGGGATGACCTCGACCCCCTGTACCTCGATCACTTCATCCCGCACTTCGTAGCAGTCCTGCGGGATGACGACCTCATGTCCTTCGAGCTGGATTATTGCACCTTCCTGGCTGAACCTGGCATTTTCAAGAGCATCCGCGACTGCCTTGGCCTTTCCCCTGAAACGCGGGCCCAGGAGCCCCATCTTCGCGACGACCCTGCGGCGCTCCTCCCTGCGGGGCTCGGGGTACTGGATGAAAACGGTCAGTGGCTGGCCGCTTTCACTTGAATGGGCCTTGAGATCGTAATCGGTCCTGTCTGCAATCCCCACGGTCTCAACCCAGCCGAACCTGTCCGAGAAGCATTCCGCGTCCCAGCAGTCGGCGGCATAGTGGGCAAGCTCGTCGGGGAGGTGCTGCCTGAACCTGAGCCGGTCAGGCATGACACCGATCTTCACCAGGAGCTCATGGGTGAGGGCGAGATAATAGGCAACGTATTCATTGGCGACGATACCGTCCCTGACCGCCTCGCCCATGGTCATCATGAGGGGGGGCTCACCCTTCTGCTGCTGGACGGACGACAGGAGGGGGAAGGAGTAGTCACGGTACCGGGCGAAGTTGGGGTGCTGTTTCTGTTCAGGGTGTACAAATATCTCAGCCTCAGCCTGGGTGAACTCACGGAGGCGGATCATGCCCTGCCTTGGGGATATCTCGTTCCGGTATGACTTCCCGATCTGGACGGCTCCGAAGGGAAGCGTATCCCGGTAGAAACGCAGGAGGCGTGGGAAGTCAGTGAACATCCCCTGGGCCGTTTCCGGGCGGAGGTACCCGGTCCTCTGTGAGCCCGGGCCTATCATGGTCCTGAACATCAGGTTGAACTGGAAGACGCTGACCTCACCGAGGACCTTGCTACAGGCAGGGCACGGCAACCCGCTGATGGCTGATGCCAGTGCGTCCTCTTTCATGGTGGAGGCCCCGTTCACCCCACCTCCCTCGGCGACGTGGTCGGCCCTGAGGTACTCGCTGCAGTGCGGGCACTGGCACATCTTGTCAGAAAAGCCCTTGACATGCCCGGACGCGATAAAGATTGCTTCCTGGCCGATGGTCGGGCACTCGATTTCGTAGCAGCCCTCCATGACGACATAGAACTGCCGCCACATCTGCTCGATGCGGCGTTTCAACATCGAGCCAAGAGGGCCGTAATCTATGAAGCCGGCGACAGAACCGTAAATCTCCGAGGTGGGCCAGACATAGCCCCTCCGCTTCGCCAGCTCCATGACCTTCTCGTAAACGTCACTCATGAATTCTCACGCGGTTCCTATGATATCGGCGGCAGAGCTCAAAGGTCTTTCATTCACTGGTGGTGTCCGGAAATTCTGATCACCATATGAGCTGAGCATAATCCTGCCGCCTGGTGCAGTACGGATCTCCACCGTGCACCTGCCTAAATGTAATACTGTCAAGAATATCCCGAATCAGGGTCTGTTCACCGCACGAAGAACGGACAGGAACAATATCATTAAATAAATCCGCGGGTATGTATATCGGTATCCGTATCGTTGAGGAACTCCATGGCAGACGATAATCGCAAAAAGCAGTTATTTCAACTTTTCACCAACATTACCAGCAAAACGAAGATCGTGGAGCCGATGAAAAAGATCCATGGATCCCTACGCGACCGTGATGCGGTCGAACGGGAAATATCCCTGATAATGAGGGAAATCATCGATCAGGGCTATTTCAAGACCAAGCTCCGGCCAATCCAGCTGGCCAAGCTCGTTTCGATGTATTATGGAGGCAAGAACGATACCGAGATAGCCCGCGAACTTGGTGATGAGAAACTGTCAAAGACGGTGGCGCGTGCCCGTGTCAGGCTGAAACTTTTCCGTGAGCTTGACTTCAAGATGCCGTTCGACCGTGAGAAGATGGAGGAGCTCGTCACCTCCGGCAAGACGATGAAGGAGGTCAGCGAGGAGCTGGGTGTGAGCCCTTCAACCCTCCGCGAGTACCGGCATGTCATTGAAGCCCAGGACGACCCGGTCATCGACCACTACATCGAGAGGATCCGTGACGTCATGGAGGACCGGGACCTCACGGAGCAGATGACCCGGAGTGCCACGCGGGATGGTCTTGGAGACTCGATAGACATAACCGAGGCCGAGCTCATAGACGTCACCTGATTTCTTTTTCGGGACCGGCATGTTGAGAACACCAGGAGAAGACCCGATGAACCCTGAACCGGCATGAAGATCACCTGGCTCGGCCATTCCTGCACCTACCTCCAAGGATCAAGAAAGGTCCTCGTGGACCCGTTCACCGGAGGACTGCCCCTTCCCCGGGACGCGGACATCGTCGCCGTCACCCATGGCCATGCGGACCACATGGGTGAGGCTGCCAGTCTTGGCATCCCGGTCATCGCGATCAACGAGGTCGCCAAGTACCTTGCCACCAGGGGTGTCCGGGCGGTTGGCATGAATATCGGCGGGACCGTCACCGAGATGGGGGTTTCGTTCACGATGACCCAGGCGGTCCACAGTGCATGGCTCGAGGAGGCCGGGTGCGGCTTTGCCGGCGGTGGAGCGGCAGGGTTTGTCATAGGAATGGACGGTGTCCGGATATACCATGCGGGGGATACCGCCCTTTTCTCAGATATGAAACTGGTGAACCAGATCTACCACCCTCATATTGCCCTCCTCCCGATCGGCGGGAAGTTCACGATGGGGCCAGAGGAGGCAATGATCGCAGCCCAGTTTATCGGCGCTCCCTGGGTGATTCCCATCCACTACAACACCTGGGACCCGATCAGGCAGGACGCGGCCATGTTCAAGGCAGCGGTCGAACGAACGACCAGGATGAAGGTGCTTGCCCTCGAGCCGGGAGGGTCGGTGCGGGTCTTCCCGGGTGAAAACGGTGCGATGAATGTTGAAACGGAGTAACCAGATGAAACAGCACGGTATTCTTCTCTCCCTCCTCGTGGTCATCCTCGTATCGTCATGTGTTTTCATATCTGCTTGCACGACGGGACCTGTAGCCAACAACACCCCTCCCCGCGGGTCAGGCGGGTACGGCGGGTCATGGGTCCAGGACAACCCCGAACCTGCCTTTCTCCTGACTCTGTCAGACGGAGGAGCGGCGACCGTCGAGCTCGTCAACCGGGCTGAAGATACGAAAGGGACGGTAACAAACCACGTCGTAAAGGGGGCATGGAGTGAGACAGCTCCAGGGGTCATCACCGTGACCTATGATGCCCCTGTGTCAGGTGAACCACGTTCGATGGAGGTCAGGTTCGCCGACGGCAGGGGGGTCGTCGAGCGGTTAACCGGCGTGAACGGTACTGAACTTACGAACACCACCACGCCGGACGAAAAGAAGATCCATCTCGTCCGCAGGGACCCGGGTTCTATCAAGCTCCCGAACGCGGTCTGAAAAAGGTACCGCGAAATACCCTCCTTTTTTACTGATGAGTATGCATATCCTGTAAAATCGGGATAGTCCCACTTCATACCGGTGGATTGCACCTTAATATCCCTGGAGAAGCGATGAACCCGTGACTGGCGAAAACTCCTCCGAACCCTGAAAAGGTGTATCAGGGCCGGTGGCATCTGCATAGTTCCCTGGACGCATGCACTGGTTATCATTGAGGTATTTTTATGGTCAGTGCTGATGCAGTATTGTCACCGGGAGTGTGTTACCATGGTGAAACTGACAGAGGAGATCAAGGAATCGCTTTCAGGGACAAAAACGGTATTCCTCGCGACATCATCAAAGGACAGTACGCCGAACGTTGTGCCGATTGGGGCATTTAAGATCCTGGACGACGAAACGCTCCTCATTTCAGACCAGTTTTTCAACAAGACCCTCCGGAATATGAAGGAAAACCCGAAGGTGTCCATCTCATACTGGGGAGAAAAAGGGGGATTCCAGATCAAGGGTTCGGTTACCATTCATACGGATGACGAGGTCTTTGTTCAGGACGTGGCATGGATGAAGGAGGTCAGGCCCAACCTGACCCCGAAGTCTGCAATTATCATGAAGGTTACTGAGGTCTATTCCATCAAGCCCGGGGCTGATGCAGGGAAGAGGATACTCTGATCCCGTATAGAGCGCGGTGATGGTATCAAGTCAAACTATTTTATTGAATTTTTTTAAATAATTCTTAAAAAGGGATTTTTAATGGTATAACGTTAAAAATCGGTCATAAAGTTGAGATTTGTAAAATAATACAACATTTTTCATTATTTTTTCATTTTTTATATTACATAATCACTAAATTTTCACTATAAATCAGAAAAATTTTATGATTTATACTATTATGTTAAATGTATGTCAATTGGAATTCCTGAGAGTGTCTCTCTCACTGAAGGAGAAGTCCCAATCTGGTTTGATAGAATGAGCTGGATTGCGAACTGGCCATTGCTCTTATTGGCATTAATCTTTGTTTTTACGCTTATCGGTATATTTCTTTCAGTTATTCTCGTTATTATTGTTCTCATTAACGTGACGACTTCGGAGTATTTCATTTCGAATAAAAGAATATACTTTAAATATGGATTGATTTCCCGTGTCGCAAACGATATTAAAATGGAATGGGTTACGAATATCTCTATTAGACAAGGGTTCTTTGGAAGAATTTTAAATTATGGTGATGTTCTTATTTCATCACCAGGTATTCACACCGGTATAAGCTTGTTCCGAGGAGTTCGGGATCCGATTTTAGTTAAAGGGATTATCGACGAACGTATAGTAAAATTCAAAAAAATTGAAGAGGTTACTCAATCCTTAAGAACATTAAATGATGAATTTAAAATGGGTAGAATTGATGAATTTCGATATTTTGGCCTTAAAAATGAGTATGAGAATGAACTAAACAAGTATAATAAAGTAAATAATTAAATTATATTATTATTTTTATTGAAATAAAAATATACGTGATGTTATATTAAAAATCAGTCATCACCCTGAACTGGTCAATCTCCTCCCGATTGAGGGCTGTGAGGAACTCCTCAGCTGCGTGCCTGATGTCCTTGCTTGCCGTGATCGCCCTTCCGACGACGAGGATGTCCGCCCCGGAGGCCACTGCGTCCCCCACCACATTGACCTTGATGCCACCAGCGGTTGCAACGAGGAGTTTTCCGCCAGCCGCTTTCTTCATGGCCTTGATGTTGCCCCAGGCATGCTCGGTGTCGTCCGTGTCGATCGCCCGGTGGAGCTCGACGATATCAGGCTTGACCGAGAGGCTTTTCACGAGGGCGACCGGGTCCTTCACGTTGAGCATGTCGATGACGGAGTAGATGCCTGTTTTGCGTGCCTCGGCGATGGCCTTTTCCATGGTCGCGACGGGAGCGAGGCCCGAGATCACGACGGCATCGGCCGAAGCGTCGGCGGCCATCCTGGCCTCGAGGTTCCCGGTGTCCAGGATCTTAAGGTCGGCGATGATGAACGCGTTTTTCCTGAGGTTCCTGATCTCGGAGAGGACCGAAAGGCCGAAGCGCTTGATCAGCGGCGTGCCTGCCTCGATGATCAGGTGGTCGTTGTCGGGGAGTTCCTTAAGGACAGCGGCCACTCTCTTCATATCGACGAGGTCGAGGGCGACCTGGAGGTAGGGCGGGTCGAAGAGCCTCTGGACCTTGAAGCCCATGACGGCGTGCGCAGCCCGGTCCTTTTCGTGGAGGAGGGTCTTCCTGTCAGGGAACTTTTCAAACGCCCTGTTGATGGCCAGCTTCGTGGCCCCGTAGTTGTACCGGTAGATCCGGTTGTAGTCCTTTGCGTCCGGGTGGAGGTAGGCGCTTGCAACGACAACGAGCTCCTCGATGTCGGTGTCCTTGAAGACACCCTCCTCGACACAGTCCGCGACGGCCTTGGCGACCGCCGCCTGGACCGGACCGAACATGGCATTCACCTGTGCCGTCTGCTTGAGGGTCACCTTCGGGACGACCGCCGTTGCAGGCTTTGCAAGCAGGTTCGGCCGGACAACCGCCAGGAGCGGCGTATGGCCCGCCGACAGCTGGGTGAGTGCGTTTGCAAATGCCATTCCGACCGGACCTTCCTTGTTGCCGATGAGAAGGTCGATATGTGCGAGTTCCGGGCCGTCGCCCATGAGTGCTTCGCCGATGAGGTACATGAGAATCCCTGTAGTTCCCTTTCAGGTATGGGACTGCTGTTACATAAGCATCGTTATGACCGGGCAGACCGGAGGCACGGATTATGGGAAAGGAACTGTCGCTATCCGGTGCACAATGTCGTTCAAAAACGTGGGGTCGGTGAGATTTGAACTCACGATCGACGGGTCTCTCCGATATGCATCAGTGCTCCAACGGATCATCATCATGTCAGCAGACCCGTTTTTCATCATCGCACGAGAACGCAAAGACCGCTGGAGCCCGTCGCCATGCCGGACTAGGCCACGACCCCGTTCAGATGCCGAATATAGTCTTCCTCCCCTTGGCATTAATGGTTTTGTTTTTGAACGAACGGCGCTCACTATATGAACGTGCGGCTCCAAAACTTTAGCAATGGCTCAACTGAGCTATGATTGCGGAATTTCGTCGTATCCTCTCCTCGGAATGACGATCGGTGAGATGTTCGATACCATAGCATCAAAGTACCCGTCCAACGATGCGGTCGTCTCGGTCCACCAGGATATCAGGTGGACGTACGGGGAGTTCCGTAAGAAGACAGACGACATCGCCCGTGGCCTGATGGCCCTCGGCGTCGAAAAGGGGGACCGGGTCGGGATCTGGGCGATGAATTATGCCGAATGGATTGCTATACAGGTCGCAACCGCCAAGATTGGCGCCATCCTCGTCAACATCAACCCCGCGTACCGGACCTATGAGCTTGAGTTCGTCCTCAAGCAGGCTGAGATCAGCACGCTCCTTGTACAGGGGAGGTTCAAGACATCGGACTATGTCGGCATGTTCTACGAGGCGTGCCCTGATGCATACGAAGCCCGCCCGGGCCGCATCGCGAGTGAAAAGTTTCCGTTCCTGAAAAACGCGATATTCCTCGGGGACATCCCATACAACGGCATGTTCGTGTGGGACGAACTCTTTGAGCGGAGCAGCGAGATCTCGCGGGACGAGCTCGTCGAACGCCAGGCAGGACTCTCCTTTGACGACGCCATCAACATCCAGTACACGAGCGGCACGACAGGGTTCCCGAAAGGGGTCGTCCTGTCCCACCACGGTGTCCTGAACAACGGGTACATCATCGGCGAAGGGATGAAGTTCACGGAAAAGGACCGGCTCTGCATCCCTGTCCCGTTCTACCACTGTTTCGGCATGGTGCTCTCGAACCTTGCGTCAATGACCCACGGCTCCGCGATGGTCATCCCGGCCCCGGTCTTCTCCGCAGAGGACGTGTTAAAGACCGTTCAGAAGGAAAAATGCACTGCCCTCCATGGCGTCCCCACCATGTTCATCGCCGAACTCGCCCACCCAGACTTTGACTACTATGACCTCCGGTCCCTCAGGACGGGTATCATGGCCGGCTCCCCCTGCCCCATCGAGGTCATGAAACAGGTCAACAGGAAGATGCACATGGACGATATCGTCATCGTCTACGGCCAGACCGAGACCTCTCCGGGGGTGACGATGACTACGACCCTCGACCCGCTTGAACGACGTGTCTCAACCGTCGGGCGGGTCTTCCCCCACACCGAGCTGAAGATCGTGGACCCCAAGAACGGGCAGATCCTGCCGCGCGGAGAGGTCGGGGAGATCTGTGCACGGGGGTACTGCGTCATGAAGTGCTACTACAACAACCCGTCGGCGACCCATGCGACCAAGGACTCGCAGGGATGGAACCACACCGGGGACCTCGGTACGATCGACGGGGAGGGGTATGTGAAGATCGTGGGAAGGCTCAAGGACATGGTGATCCGGGGCGGCGAGAACATCTACCCGAGGGAGATCGAGGAGTTCCTGCACCACCACCCGTCGGTTGCCGATGTCTATGTCATCGGTGTCCCGGACGTGAAGTACGGGGAGGAGCTCATGGCCTGGGTGAAGGTACAGGACGGGACCACTCTGACAGAGGACGAGCTCAAGGAATACTGCAAGGGAAAAATTGCACACTTCAAGGTCCCGCGGTATATCAAGTTCGTGTCGGATTTTCCGATAACGGTAAGCGGCAAGATCCAGAAGTTCAAGATGCGGGAGCAGGCCATTGCCGAGCTGCACCTCGAGGACGTCGAAAAAATAGAAACGGCATGATTCAGCCCTCTTCCTGTTTTTATTCTGATCCAGGCCCAAATACTGCTGTCCTGCAGGGTGCCGGCGGTCAGGTGCCCCGGGCCCGGGCGACAAGGTCATACGAGGCTTTTCGTGCCCCGGCAATCACCTCATCTGCACCGGGGATAGAGCCGTCGTGCATGAGGACCCTGCCGTCGCAGACCGTGGTTGTGACGGCATTTCCACTGCAGGCATAAATCACGTTCGATTCCGGGTTGTGGCAGGGTGTGTTGCACACGTCACGGGTACTGATGATGACAAGGTCTGCAGGTCTTCCTTCTTCAAGCGTTCCGGTGCGGAGCCCCATGGCTTTTGCCCCGTTGAAGGTGGCCATTCGTACCGCTTCGTGGGCAGGGAGGACCGTCGGGCTGTCCCAGGCAAATTTCTGGAGGAGGGCGGCGGTCTTTGCCTCCTCGAGGAGGTCAAGGTTGTTGTTCGAGGCGCAGCCATCGGTCCCGAGGGAAATGTTGACGCCGGCCCCGGCGAGGTCGGGGTACGGCATCGCCCTCCCGACCGCGAGTTTCATATTCGAGGCGGGGTTGTGGGAAACGGAGACCCCCCGCCGGGCGAGCAGCTGGCACTCAGTGGCATCAAGCCAGCAGCCATGAGCTGTGACCGTCCGGGGCGTCAGGATCCCGCACGTGTCGAGGAGGGCTGGCGGGCGCATGCCATGGGCCTTCACACAGTCATCGACCTCGGTCTTCGTTTCGCTCACGTGGATATGGATCCCGGTTTTCTGTTCGGCCGCAAACCCGGCGCACCAGGACAAGCCTTCGGGCGAAACAGTGTACACTGCGTGGGGGCCGACCGCCGGCCTGATCCGCGGGTTGCCCATTGAACGGATATCCCGCACCAAAGCTTCGGTTGCCTTTATTTCCTGCTCCCTTTTCTCCGGGCTGGAGAGGTCGATGAACCCGTAGCTCAGGTCTGCCCGCAACCCCATCTCACCGACCGCCCGCGCCGCGTCCTGCATGAAGAAGTACATGTCATTGAACGCGGTGGTCCCGGTCCTGATCATCTCGAGGCAGGCGAGTTTTGTGCCCCAGTAGACATCAGGCCCGGTCAGGTGGGCTTCAAGAGGCCAGATCTTCTGTGACAGCCACTCCTGGAGGACCATGTCGTCGGCGTATCCCCGAAGAAGGGTCATTGCTGCATGGGTGTGGGTATTCACAAGCCCGGGCATGATCATGCCACCCTTACCGTCCAGGGTGAACTCCGCGGACTTTCCGACCCGCTCGCCTATCCCGGCGATATCTCCCTGTTCGTCCACGAAGACCTCCGTGGTCCTCCCGTTCAGCTGTACATTGGTTATCCGGAGTGAATGGTGTTTCCGAAAAAGGTCATCGTCATCCATGGGTATCATCCAAGGGTTTCTATGATGCTAGCAACCATCGCATCGGTCCGTTCCCGGTTCATCCGGGCATGCTCCCTGATACCTTCGTAGGTAAGGACCTCGTCGCCAAGTCCGTTTGCATAATTGTCCACCGTGCACACCGCGGCGAAGGGGATCTCCATCTCGCAGGCAAGGGTCGCTTCGCTCGCAAGCGTCATCCCGACAATATCGGCAAACGGGGCGAGAGCCCTCACCTCTGAAACCGTTTCGATCCGCGGCCCGCGGGTCTGGACGTAGCAACCCTTCGGGTATGCCGCTGGTATGGCCCGGGCGAGTTCGCTACGAAGCGTTGTGGAAAGTTCAGGCCGCACGTGCTCGATCTCATGGTCAAAAAATGACGGAACGTCGGCGACGGTGATGTAATCATCGGGGATGAGGAGGGAACCCGGGAGGATCTCCCGTTTCAGGGAACCTGAAGAGCCGATTGAAACGATCCTTTCGACCCCGGCGAGGGTGAGGGCCGCGATGTGGGCACGGACGTTTATCCGGTGGGGGGGGAGGCCCCACTGGTGCCGCATGATGAATGCAAAAGGCCCGAGAAAGACCTCGCTTCGTCCGTATGGAGTAGCAATGCTTTTTTTCTCGACCCCCGTAACCGAGGAGAAGAAAAGACTTGTCCCACCGATAATTCCGAGCATTGTCCTGCCGGAAAATAATTTCACGGACAGGCTCAAAAAGATAGCAGGACGGACCTCCTGCAAAGTGTCGGGGAATGTCCGGTACGAACGGGGTACATGCGATGGGACTCTTTACCATAGTTGACGAGGATGATATCAGGTCGGGCCGCTGCACTGATGTTTACTTCGACCGGGCGGGGGCGATCCTGGAGGAGGAGGGAATCAACCCGGTCGTGGTCGCCGAGGTGAGTGCAGCGGACCTTCCTGAACCATGGGGGATTTTCTGCGGGCTCTCCGATGTCCTCGCGCTTCTTGAAGGTCTGCCCGTTACGGTGGAGGCGCTCCCAGAGGGCAGTCCGTTTTACAAGAATGAACCGGTCCTCCAGATAACCGGTCGGTACCTGGACTTCTGCCGGTTCGAAACCGGTGTCCTGGGTTTTATCTGCCATGCATCCGGGATAGCCACGGCAGCGGCATGGATGAAAGCGGCAGCAGGACAACGCCATGTGTACTCGTTCGGGTCGCGTCGCCAGCACCCGGCCATCGCGGCGATGGTCGAACGGTCGGCGTGGATCGGGGGTGTCGATGGCGCGAGCAATACGGCGGCGCCTGAGGGAATACCCGTTGTCGGAACGATGCCCCATGCCTTCGTACTTTGCCATCATTCCCCGGAGCAGGCTTTTGCCTCCTTTGACAGGGTGGCCCCGGCCGACGTCCCGAGGGTGATGCTGGTCGACACGGTCTGCGATGAGAAGCGCGAGGCCCTGGCCGCGGCAAGGAACGGGGCGAAGGCAGTCCGGCTTGACACCCCGCGTTCCCGCAGGGGAAAGATGCGGTCCATCCTCGAGGAGGTCAGGTGGGAGCTTGATGCCGCAGGCTACCAGGACGTGTCCCTTTTCCTTTCCGGGGGGGTGACCCGGGAGGAGGTCCTCATGTTCAGGGATATCGTGGAGGGGTTTGGAATCGGCGGGGCGATTGCGAACGCACCGGTGGTCGATTTCTCTCTTGACATCGTCGAAAAGGAAGGTTCTCCCTGTGTCAAACGAGGCAGGAGGAGCATGAAAAAGCAGGTCTTCAGCCTCCGGGACGGGAAGAGGGTCCTGCTCCCGGCAGCCGCTCATGTGCCGGAGGGTGCCCGCCCGCTTCTTGAAACCGTCATACGGGAAGGGAGGGTCCTTCTGTCAGAGGATCATCACCGTGCCCGCGAGCGGGCGCTTGCCTGGATATCGGCGCAGTCTGGTGCTCTCACCTGATATTGATTGCATCAGCCCGGACTTCCCGGGTTTTCGGCTGGTTGATTCCTACTATTCTTATAACTGATAAGGTGTAACATGTGTAGGAG
>CAZGXZ010000038.1:0-186 GCA_964530035.1 uncultured Methanoregulaceae archaeon | reverse complement strand
TCGCTTCCTTGGCATGGAAGAGGCCGCGGGTTCAATTCCCGCTCGGTCCATCCCTCGGTATGTCCGATTCATAACGGAGCCTTTTTTATTATCCTCCACGAGATCTACACGGGATATCGTGGGCATCAGGGAATTGATTATTCCGCAGGATCGAAAATTTTTCGACCTTTTTGAGCAAATGGCAGC
>CAZGXZ010000037.1:0-16576 GCA_964530035.1 uncultured Methanoregulaceae archaeon | reverse complement strand
AACCCGAAGTCGGTCACCATCCTCCTCCGTGGAACTACCGACTATCTGCTGGACGAGCTCGAGCGTGCGGTTGTTGACGGGACAAGTGTTGTCATGGACGTCATGGAGGACTGCAAGTTTGTCGCAGGCGGGGGCGCGGTAGAGGTTGAGCTCATCCAGAAGCTCCGCGATTACGCATCCAAGGTCGGAGGAAGAAAGCAACTGGCTATCGAGGCATATGCCAACTCCTTTGAGATAATCCCCATTACTCTCGCTGAAAACTCGGGGTTCAACCCGATCGACAAAGTTGTCGAACTGAAGAACGCCCATGCTAAAGGCAAGAAAAACGCCGGGTTGAATGTCTATAATGGTACGGTGATCGACATGCTCAAGGAGGGCGTCATCGAGCCACTCCGATCGAAGCGGCAGGCAATCCAGTCTTCTGCCGAAGCCGCGACCATGCTGATCCGCGTTGATGACATGATGATCTCCCAGCAGGCCGGGAAAGCCGGGGCCAAGTAAACACCATATTTTTCATTTCTGCCAGGAAATGATACTCGATATCCTTATAGCCACCTAGGTTGAATTTTCTATTTCACCGGGCCGAGGTAGTCTAGTCCGGGAAGGCGGTAGCCTCGAAAGCTACTGGCGCTCTGCGCCTCGGGAGTTCAAATCTCCCCCTCGGCGTCCACACGATTTTGCGCGGATTTTGTAATTTATCGTTAATTATACGGTCAATTTTAGAAATAAACCGAATTAAATTGAAATCGATTTCAACAACCCCGATGTACAATCCATTCCCAAGGGTTCTTCATTAACCTGAATACGGCATTTTAACCAAATATCTATATAATATTATATTACAAACAGGAAATTATCCTGTACATTGACCGGTCCGGCCTGTGCAGCATCGATGCTTTGAGGTGTATGGATTTATGCGTCTGCTTATACCGGTGTTATTAGCCTGTGCACTACTTACCTGCGGATTGGCATCTGCAACTCCGCCACTCCCCTGTGAATTCTATGGTGATGTGACTATCGACGGCGTAGCCGCGCCTGCGGGAACACTTATTACAGCGGCCATCAACGGCATGGAACGTGGCCGCATTGTGACCAGTTTTCCGGGTGCGTATGGCGGCAGTGGTTTATTCGACCCGAGACTTTCTGTTGCGGCAACTGAAGATGACCTGCGGGACAATCCAAACCCTCAGGTCGTGTTCACTGCCGGGGGAAAGGAGGTGTCCCAAAGGGCGGTCTACTCTGCCGGGTCAAGCCAGCGGTTTAACATGACTGCAGGGTCCGTCCCCCCAACCGTGACACCGACTGTAAGTCCGTCACCAACCTCAACACCTACCGCGAGTCCAACTCCCACCAGTACTCCGACAGAAACACCATCGCCTACTTCAACTCCCACACAGACTGCCACCCCGACCGATACTCCCACGGCAACTCCTTCTCCAACTTCAACTCCCACACAGACCACCACCCCGACCGATACCCCCACGGCAACTCCTTCTCCAACTTCAACTCCCACACAGACCACCACCCCGACCGATACCCCCACGGCAACTCCTTCTCCAACTTCAACTCCCACACAGACCGCCACCCCGACAAAGACCATAACGACAACCCCGACAAAGACATCCACGCCGACCAAGACGCTGACGGTTACCAAGACGAAGACGCCTACAAGAACGGCGACAGCGACAAAGACGAAAACACCAACCAAGACAAGGACACCAACAGGGACCCCGACAACCCTCACCCCGACACCTACAAAAACACCAGAGCCCCCGGTAGCCCTCTTCAAGGGCAACCCCACTTCGGGTGAGGCAACACTGTTCGTGAGGTTCACCGACCAGTCAACCGGAAAGATCACATCACGGGTTTGGGATTTCGGTGACGGGAGCAACTCGACCGAGACAAACCCGGTCCATGGCTACACGCAACCCGGGACCTACACGGTGTCGCTCACGGTCTCAGGACCCGATGGTTCATCCCCCTACACCCGTGGCAATTATATAACAGTGACCAACAAGACCTACCCAGTCCGTGCAACATTCGGTGCGAATGCAACGTCTGGGAAAATTCCGCTTTCCGTTCAGTTTTTCGATGCCTCATCAGGTCCGGTCAGCACATGGTTCTGGGACTTCGGTGACGGGACCAATTCCACCGAACGCCGTCCCCTGCACCAGTACTCCCTGGAAGGAAAATATACTGTCAGCCTCACCGTAACAGGCCCTGACAACAACAGCACGATGACGAAGCCGGACTTTATCACCGCTTTTCAGGGGATCGACCCGGTAAAGGCCAACTTTACGGCCAACACAACATCCGGGGCAGCTCCGCTGCCAGTCCAGTTCACAGACCTCTCCACAGGGTCACCCACCGGCTTTTACTGGGACTTCGGTGACGGGTCGAGTTCTATCCTCCAGAACCCGGTACATACCTACGAAAGGGCAGGCAATTTCAGCGTGCGGCTCAATGTCATGAAGACCGGTTCCTCGGCCGTCGAATACCGCCAGGGGTATATCAAAGTTCAGCCACGTCCTGAACCGGTAAAGGCCGCCTTCACCGCGAACGAAACTGAAGGCGCAATACCTCTGGGAGTGGCCTTTGAAGACCTGTCAACCGGCCCGGTCTCCACCTGGTTCTGGGACTTCGGCGACGGATCGAATGCAACCCTCCAGGACCCGCAGCACCGTTACGGGACGCCGGGTCTTTACAACGTAAGTCTGACCGTAACCGGACCGTACGGAAACGATACCCTGGTCAGACCGGGCTATATCAATGCATCACTCCCTTTACCACCGCTTAAGGCGAATTTTACAGCTGATCCTTCCAGGGGACCGGCCCCCCTCGGTGTCCAGTTTACGGATTATTCCACAGGGGACGTGAAATCCTGGCTATGGGAGTTTGGTGACCAGTCGCAGTCGACCTCCCGGTCACCAGTCCACACGTACGAGAAACAAGGGACCTATACCGTTCGCCTGACCATCACGGGTTCACGGGGCACTGATACGATGACCCGGGCTGGGTATATCCAGGTTTCCGCACCTATCCAGCCGGTAAAAGCCAATTTTGCCGGAAACACGACAACCGGCACGGCACCCCTCGCGGTGAAGTTCTTTGACAGGTCAACGGGTTCACCGGCCTCCTGGTTCTGGGACTTCGGAGACAATGCGACTTCCACCGTCCAGAACCCGGTCCATGAATACTCAGGTCCGGGAAGCTATTCCGTCAGCCTGACCGCAGGGAACAGCCTGGGCAACAACACGCTGCTCATACCCAACTATATCACCGCGAATGAGCCTCCAAAGCCGGTAAAGGCTGACTTCAATGCCACTCCGACGGCTGGTGCAACTCCACTTGATGTCCAGTTCACAGACCTGTCATCCGGCGATGTGACGGGATGGTCCTGGGACTTCGGTGACGGAAACCATTCATCAGTCCGGAACCCGCTCCACACGTATTCACGGCAAGGCACCTATTCGGTAATCTTAAGGGTAACAGGGACCGGGGGAAGTTCTGACTCCCTGACAAAACCGGGATATGTCACAACCTATACGCGCCCTGATGCCAATTTCACCGGTGAACCGAGATTTGGAGATGTACCGCTTCCCGTGACTTTCACTGATGCCTCCTCCGGAACCGTCCAGTCATGGACCTGGGACTTTGGTGATGGCAACTCAACAGACCTTGAAAACCCGGTCCATACCTATTACACCCCAGGGATTTACAGCGTGACCCTGACCGTCAGGGGTCCCGGGGGTGAATCGACGGTCACCAGGACGGCTTATATCATTGCCGGGTCGGTTCCTGAACCAGTGCAGGCTGAATTTACAGCAAATACCACATCAGGTAATGTTCCCCTGCCGGTGAGGTTCGAGGACCTCTCGACCGGGACCATCAGCAGTTGGTCGTGGTCTTTTGGCGACGGGACAACATCTGCCGAACAAAGTCCTGTCCATACCTATGTTGCAGCAGGCAATTATACCGTGAAACTTTCCATTTCAGGCCCCGGGGGGTCGGCTTCTGCTGAAAAAGGGGGGTACATCAAGGCTGGAGCCGGACCTCAGCCTGTTTACGCCGGCTTTACCGCGAATACGACAAAGGGAGCAGCCCCCCTTCCGGTACGGTTCATTGACGCCTCGATGGGGACCGTGACATCATGGCTGTGGAGTTTCGGTGATGGGTCATCGTCAGCGACCCAGAACCCGGAGCACCTCTATACCTCAGCAGGTAACTACACCGTCAGTCTCACTGCCAGCGGTCCTGTCAACAATGACACCACAACCAGCGCAAACTTCATTTCCGTCACCCAGTCTCCTGCCAGGCCGGTCGCAGCCTTCATTGCAAACCTGACCGGGGGGAATGCACCCCTGCCGGTCCAGTTCACGGACCAGTCAACTGGTTCTGTAACATCATGGTCCTGGGACTTCGGTGATGGGACAACATCTGCCGCCAGGAACCCGGAAAAGACCTATACAGAAACCGGTTCCTACAATGTAAGCCTGCAGGTTTCCGGGCCCGGCGGATCTGACAGCATGGTGCGGGCGGGCTATATCGTGGTCGGCCAGGTCATCAATCCCCCGAAGGCACAGTTTACGGCAAATGTGACTGACGGGGTAATCCCCCTCCCTGTCAGGTTCAATGACGAATCCACAGGGGCAATTTCCTCCTACCGGTGGGACTTCGGTGACGGAGCCCAGTCCTCAGAGCAGAACCCCGTGCATGTCTACACAAGAGTGGGGACGTACAATGTGAAACTCCTGGTAACCGGACCGGGTGGCGAGGACAACCTGACCAGGCCAGGTTACATCACTGCACGAGAGACACCTCTGCCGGTCAATGCCAGTTTCAGTGCGAATATCACCGCGGGAGATGCACCGTTGAACGTCGGTTTCATGGACCAGTCAACTGGACCGGTATCGGCCTGGAGCTGGTCCTTCGGTGACGGCGGGTCGTCGGCCGAACCTTCACCGGCCCATACGTATACATCACCCGGGACTTTCTCCGTCTCACTGTCTGTTTCAGGTGGAGGGGGAAGCAGCTCGGTGACAAGGACGGATTATATCAATGTCAGCCAGCCGGTCCAGCCGGTGGCAGCAAAATTCTCCGGATCTCCCACCGAGGGAACGGCTCCCGTTGAGGTGGCATTCACCGACCTGTCGACAGGACCGGTAAACCAGTGGATATGGACCTTTGGAGACGGTGGGACATCGACCCTCCAGAACCCGGTCCATACCTACCGGGAACAGGGGGAATACACGGTCACCCTGACGGTATTCGGGCCGGGGAGCAAGGATACCCGGCAGGTACAGGACTACATTACAGTCAAACCTCCGCGAACAGGCTCGATATCCGTTAGTTCGATCCCGGTTGGCGCTGCCGTATTCATAGACGATACCGAGGCAGGGTTCACCCCGGTAACCGCCACGGGTGTTGTTGAGGGTGTTCACAACGTCATCCTCGTCCATGAGGGGTTCGCAGACTATGAGAAGCTGGTGGATGTGCGCTACATGCAGACTACCAACATGGGCAGGATAGTCATGACACCCATATCGTCGCAGGCAGGAACGATCCAGGTAAGCAGTATCCCCTCAGGTGCCACCGTGTACCTCGACGGAGATGAATCGGGAATGACCCCGGTATCGATCAGGAACGTCCCATCAGGCAATCATGAGGTCACCCTGCGGCTGCCCGGATACGATGACTGGACAAAAGAAGTGAAGGTGATCGCCGGCACAACGGTCCGGGTCACGAAATTCTTCCCGCGCCTGGCTGTTGAAAGCGTCCAGTAATCCCTTCGGACAGGCTCTTTTAAAAGGGGCCTTATTTCTTTTTCAGGATTTTTCTCAGTTGTTCAACTTCTGCAAAGACCGGGGCGAGAGTCCCTGAATTTACACTCCTTTTTGCCAGGGTAATCAGCTTTCTTACATACGAGATATGAGCAAACTGGAACCCGACGATAAGCCCGAAACACAGCATTGTGACTACTACCAGACTATATGCAGATACATCGATCATTCGTACCTCCTCGCGTCCGTACTTTAAGTCTCCCGTTCCATTTCATCAAAAATCGGTGTGAGGGAGTCTGCCTCCTCGCACGCCTGGCCGATGGCAAGAAAACGTCTCTGGTAATACGCGTGCATAACAAGATATCCCGCTATCAGACCAATGCCGAATCCGAGCGCACCTATCGTGATGTATACCAGCATATCGCTCAGCAGCCCGTCCATACTCATCCTTACATCCATCCGGTCATTAGCTTTTAGGTTCCGACTGCTGATCCCGGGCTATCATCGCACGGGTGTCCGGGTTACTGATACCAGTAAGACCGCCTAACGCTCCTCTCTTCAGGAGGGCTATCCGGATCATATCCCTCTCCTCACAATCGATGAGGAAAACCCGGGATATCACGGAAATTAGTATGAAAAGGGAGATACAGGGCCAGGCAGACGGTAAGCAGACCAAATTCCTGTAATCGCGCAGAAATCACTATCCTCAAATAGCACCTGCCAGATACGGGTACAGCATGAAATACTATCCGGTTCTCCTCGCTTTCCTGGTCGTGTTCTGCACTACCGTCTTCCTTTGCGGCTGTACCCAGCAGCAGCCGCAGCCTGAGCCCACGGCACTCCCCACGACCATCCCGACTACAATCCCCGCGACCACCCTTCCGCCGACACCGGTGATGACGAAGGTCTCCCTTGAACCCGAGCCAACCGACCAGCTCCCTGATATCTACCGGGTCGAGGTCTCAGTCGACAGGAACAGTGTCGCCATCACTCCCGATATCACCATTACTTTCAATGGTGGAAAAGGGATGAATTTTGTTTCCCTGCTCGATGCACAAGTGGTCAGGTCAGACGGGACGACAGAAACGAAACAGATGTATAAACCCCAGATGGGGGAGCAGCTCACCCTCGGCGGAACAAAAGGCATAGACAGGGTGATCGTCTATGTTACCCTCCAGACCGGTGAAAAATACAAGATCTACGATGAAAAGAAAGCATTCAAATCATTTTAATGAAACCATTTTATGAGGTCCCCCTTATGATCCGGACCGGCCTCCCCGGCCGGGCTCCACACCTCCCCCGCTATTTGTAGTTCCTTTTTGTATACGTATATTTATCCGATTTCCCGCCTTTTAATACGATATAAACCCACTCATAGAGGGACCGCAAGGTACCGAACTGTCGGTACCGCCTCATTGAGAAGCCGACCTTCAGGCGGTTGTCAAACAGGACCTTCCCGTGTTCCTTCATCCTTCGGGCTACCTCAAGGTCGTCACCGGCGTCAATTACCCTGTACATTCCTGCCTCGATGAAGCTGCTCCGCCTGAATGCGGTGTTGCACCCGAGCGTGAAATAAAACAGGCGGCTGTAGTACCCCGCCCGTGCAAAATTATTCGCAAAAGAGAGGGAAAGCCAGTTCATGAGACCTCCCTCTATCGGATATACCGGTCCGTATACCTGGACGACCCCTGGGCGTGAGAGGTCCTCGATGATATGTTCAAGCCAGGTCTCCGGAAGGATGGTGTCCCCATCCGTTGTAGCGAGCAACAGGCTTTGGGCCTTCATCGCGCCGTCATTTCTGGCACCACCCACCTTCGGGCTCTTCTGTATGAAGACCGTGTCGGCAAGTTCCGATGCCATCTCGCGGGTCCGGTCGGTTGACCCGCCGTCCACCACGATTAGCTCGTACTCATTCCTTGGAATGGTCTGTCGGGAAAGCGATTCAAGGCAGGCCTGTATGTTCTGTTCCTCGTTGTACGTGGGAATCACAACAGAAATCTTCATGTTCTGGCCCCCACAGCTGGTTGCAGGTACCAGGACCGGTGTGAATCCATTGCATTGCAACGAATATCGCCTGGTGGTATGAAGACAACGCTGCGAAAAACAGTCAATAAGGGGGTTCCATAGTGAGACACGGCATGGTCAGCGTCAATGTTCTGGCACGATGCAAAAGAAGTTGATGCTGCCGCATGTTTCCTGTCCACCCATTGACCTGCATGCATCCCCCCGGTGTGGTGTCCCTGGCTGACCGGAATGACCTGATCTGACGTTGGAACAGACCCAGACTCTGCCCAAGGAAAGACCTTCATCCAATCCGCTCCACAAGGTCGAGGGCACTCCGGATACACCCGTCCATGTTGAGGTACTCGAACTGGGAAAACCTTCCGCAGAGATGAATACCAGTATCGTCGAAATACTTCCTGATGATGGCGATATTGTCCTGGTACGCCAGGTCGTAGACCACGTAGGCAAACTGGTGGCGCCTGACCGCGGAGAACACGATCCGGCTCTCATCGGTTATACCCATGCACCGTATTGTTGAGCAAACATCCTGCAGGATTTCGTTATCGTCCAATCGTGATACCCTGTCACCCTCGTTATAGGTGATCTCGGCAAGGATCAGTGACATCCCCTCCGGGCATGTTGCCCGGCTATAGTTCGAAGGGAACGAGATCCTGTTCGTAAGTCCGTGGTCTGCCGAGGGGATATATGCCCAGGAATACGGGGGCACCTCCCCCTTGACGCCAACTGCAACGGTGATGAGAGAGTTGTATTTCAGCTCACCGATGGCCCGGACCACCTCTTCCGGCAGATCTTCCATGCAGCGGGCAAGGTACTGGAGCGGGAGGGTGCTGATAAGGCGGGTTGCCATGATCTGTTCATCTCCATCAGAAACCACCCATCCGTCCTTTGTCCTTGCCACCGACTGTACCGTAAAGTCAGTTCTGATGGAGCTCATGACCGGTCCGGCAAAGGCGGTGACAAGGGATTCTATTCCCCCCTCGTGGGGATAGGAAAAACGGGACTGGTGGGCATACCCCTCCGTTTCTATACCGATGGCGGACTTAACGATATCCTCCACCGGAGGGCGCGGGACTCTTCCCTCCACCCAGTGTGCGGACATCTCCTCGACAGGATAGTTCCATATCTTCTCATTGTAGGGAATGAGGTAACAGGTACCGATCCCCTTCCCGAACGTCGCGAGGATCCAGTCCCTGAACGTGGCCGGAGGGCGTACTTCTCCTTTTTCCGAAGCTATCAATGTCTTGATGAACTCGTTCAGGCAGAGGAAGAGGTCCTCCCTTGGAAGTCCGGAAAGGCCGTTTTCAAATGGATACTTGACATATGCGCCCTTATAAAAGATTTTAGTATTCCTGACCTGTTCATCCCTGTTGTTACCGAGGGTTTCCTTCATGAGGGCAAGGACGGGTTCATCGCGTGAAAAAATGATATGAGAACCCCCTGTATCGAACGTAAATCCGTCAACCGTTTCAGACTGGCAGAGCCCGCCTATACGGCTCTCCTTTTCCAGTATGACTGAAGAATGCCCGCGTTCGTGGAGAAAACGGGCGATACAGATTCCTGTCAGCCCGCCGCCAAGGATTAAGGTCTTCACGCCTGTATCATTGGGCACAGGGGGTTATATGGTTGACCATCACCGACCGGACCGCCCTGAATATCGTGTATTGAAAAAAATCGTCCCGATCCTTCACGGAAAACCTATCTGTCCGGATAATCCGCCCCCGTGGAGATATCAGGAACTGAGTCGGCCGGAACCCATTCAGGCTAGGGCCACTTTCACAGGCTTTATGGCGGGAATGTCGTCCCTTTTGACAGAGCATGGTCCGATTGGTAATCTTAATGTAGATGTATGACATATGTTAACAATTAACACGGAGCGGTTTGCCGATGCTGGTCGCTGAACAGGTCAGGAAAAAATTCGGGGGTCTCGTTGCAGTACAGGACGTGGACCTGCACCTTGAGGAAGGAGAAATCCTTGGTCTCGTGGGTCCCAACGGGGCGGGAAAGACTACTCTCCTCAATATCATTTCCGGCCTCTACAGGCCTGACAACGGCAGTATCCATTATAAGGGTGAGAATATCACGGGTCTTGCGCTGAACGCGATCTGCAAAAAGGGGATTGCAAAAACATTCCAGCACCCCCAGTCCTTCCCCGGCATGCTCGCGTCCGAGGCAGTGATGGTCAGTGCAATTTTTGGAAACCACCACAAGGTGAACATGAAAGAGGCCCGGGACGAAGCGGTCAGTCATCTCGATTTTGTCCATTTTCCAAAAGAAAAAATAGATGCCTCCCTTTCCCAGTTAAACCTCATGGAGCTGAAGCGTGTCCAGCTCGCACGGGCCCTTGCCTCACGGCCGAAACTGCTTCTTCTTGATGAGCTGACGACAGGGCTGAACCCAAGTGAGAGCGACGAGGCGATTGGCCTCATCAGGAAGATCCGCGACCAGGGAACAACGATAATGCTGATAGAACATGTCATGCGCGTGATCACCGGGGTGTCCGACCGGATCGTCGTGCTTGACCACGGTGTGAAAATTGCCGACGGCACGCCCCTGGACGTCCTCAATGAACAGAGAGTAATAGATTCATACCTTGGGGAAAAATACTAAGCCAGGGGTCATTGTTTGCTGAAGGTTGAACATCTGGATGTCTGCCATGGCAACCTCCATGTAATCTGGGACCTTGCACTTGAAGTCCGAAAAGGAGAGATCGTCACGCTCCTCGGACCGAATGGCGCAGGAAAAACAACTTTTGTCGAGACTATCCTCGGGCTCAACCGCCGGGCGAAGGGATCCATCCGGTTCGAAGACCACGAGATCCTCGGACTTCAACCGTATGATATAGTCAAACGCGGAATCGCCCTGGTCCCTGAAAAAAGGGAACTGTTCCCTAAGATGTCAGTCAGGGAGAACCTGAGCCTTGGTAGTCACTTGAACTCAGGAAAATCCTCTGACCCGGCGAAGATACTGGAGATGTTCCCGGTCCTTGATGAAAGACAGGACCAGCTTGCCGGAACCTTGTCCGGAGGCGAGCAGCAGATGCTTGCAATCGGCAGGAGCCTCATGTTGCAGCCGAAGCTGCTCGTCCTTGATGAACCATCGCTGGGCCTCTCCCCCCTTTTCGTAAAGAGCGTGCTGGAGTCAGTGGAGGGCCTGAATAAAACCGGGCTCTCCATACTGCTCCTTGAACAAAACGTGATGCATGCACTCAAGATCTCGCATAGGGGATATGTGCTCGAAAATGGCAGGATTACTCTCCAGGGAGCTGCAGACGAGCTCCTGGACAACCAGAAGATCCAGGCATGCTACCTTGGGCTGTAACCCATGAGGACATGATACCTTTTTTCATACACTATCAACGGACTTTAACGGAAGCGCTTCTCTGACACTCTGAAGGATACCTGTGATTCCCAGGAATTCCTGCATTCTTCTCATCCAGACTGCATGGGTGTACATGCAGGGCCCGAACAATGCTATGCTATAGCATGACAAGGATTAAGTAGTGCGGGGCCAATGAAACCATAAGGTAAACTCATGTCTGTTATCGCGCCACGGAATGAACAGGCCGTAGTCCAGGTAACAGATACCTTCTTTTTCTTCTTTAGATAGGGGATCCGGGCCTCGTGCCGGATCCCCTGGAATGATCTGAACCGAGAGTTTACCCTGGAGGTTTGTGTGTATCATGTGCATTGCTTCTCAACTTCTCCTGAATGAAAGGCAAAGAGGACCCCTAGCAGAGAGACCGGGTCTTCTCCATCTGATAACGTTAAAAGATCGTACAGGCTACCGTAGCGGGGAGGTCCCTGGATGAAAACGAAAGCGTCAGTCCTGTGTATCATTTTCGCCGGACTTCTTGTGGGAGCGGTCCTTATATCAGGTTGTACCCAGCAGCCAGTTTCTGAAAAACCAAAAGAGATCAGAATCGGGGTGGTCGTTTCACTGACCGGCCCGGCGAGCGCAACAGGCAAGGATATGTGGCAGTCGGCACAGATCGCCGCCGAAGAGGTGAACGCCGCCGGCGGGGTGTATGTGAAAGACCTCGGTTCATCCCTCCCGGTCACAGTCATTGCCGGAGATGATGAATCGACCCGAGAAGGAGGTCAGAAAGCCGTCTCAAAATTAATCTCCTCTGATAAGGTCGATGCACTCGTCGGCGGGTTCTCAAGCGCAGTTACTACAGCACACCAGTCGATTGTCGCCGAGCACAAGGTGCCCTATGTCATCACCGGTGCATCGAGCCCGACGATTACGAGAAGGACGGATATCGACACCTCGACGATGTACCATTTCTGCCCGACAACCGATGACTATGGGAGCCAGACAACAAGGTTTATCGCGAATTCGCTTCGTCCCGAAATCAACGGCAAGTTCTCATTCAGCAAGGAGCGTCCCCTTCGTCTGGCCATTGTGTACCAAGACAGCCCGTATGGCAAGGGCGTCCTTTCGGCCGTTGAAAGCACGATAAACAAGGAAAATCTACCGATAACGATTGTGAGCAATGAATCGTTCAAAATGGGCGAGACGGATTTCAGGACAATGCTCACCAATGTGAAGGCTTCAATGCCTGATATCGTGTATTCCGCCGCATTCCTGAATGAACAGGCTCCCATGATCACCCAGGCCCGGCGGGATGTCGGACTGGACACCATCTTCATCGTGGTCGAGTGCAACGACGACCCGGACTATTACAAGAGCCTGAGCCAGTACGGCGAAGGATCCATTATTGAAAGCCATTTCAGTCCTTATACCGTCCCGAATGGATCAACTGCCGATGCAGCACGTGCATTCAAGAGCACGTATGAGAGGAAGTGGGGGGCTCTTCCAGGGATGATGGGCGCCACGACCTATGAAGGAGTCCACATCCTGGCCGATGCCATCAGGCGGGCCGGGTCACTTGACAAGGCAAAGGTCACGAACGCTCTAGCTTCGACGGACATGCCTGAATCCATTGAAGCCATGAAAAATGGCCGGATACGGTTCTCAGACACGTATCGCGAGGCGGATTTCACCCTCTACATGGAGCAGCTTGCCTGGAATGATACCGTCCAGCAGCTCAGACCAACCATCATCTACCCTGCAGAGCTAAGCCAGGGTACTCTTTCACTCCCCGACTGGTACCAGCCGGGTAAAACCTGATTTTTTTTTTTTTGAACTGCCAGGTTATCTCCGACTGATCAATCGCGCTTTTTCACGGGATCAGAAATAATCAGCTGCCGGTTTCCCTGAAAAAAGGATGAACTTACCTCGACACCCTTTTCTGAATCCACGCTTTCCAGCCCGGCGCCCTTTTCTGGATCTCCCCTGGCAGGGATACAAGTCCGCGCGGGAGGAATATCACGACAAGCACAAGGATAACACCTATGATGATGAAACGCGGGTAGGTAAGGCCGAGCGACTGGAGACCGTCCCAGAGGAGGGTGATGACAATTGTACCGATGACCGGCCCGGCAAGGGTTCCCAGCCCGCCGCTGATCGAGTAGATGATCGGCCAGAAGGAGATGTCAACGCCGAAGATCTCCGGGGTGATGTACCCAAGGTAGTGTATCTCAAGCGCACCAGCAAGACCTGCGAAAAATGCACTCACCATGAATGCAAACAACTTGTATCTGACCGGGTCGATTCCCGCCGCACGCGCTTCAAGTTCATTCTCACGGATCGCAGAAAAGGCAAGCCCCGTTTTTGAGTGGAGGATCTGCCGGAACAGCAGCAGGACGGCGACAGCAATGACCAGGATTGAATAATACTCATAGAGGAGATAATTGGGCACGGAGCTGCTGATCAGGGGTGGAGCGGCAATTCCGTCCCATCCTCCGGTAAGTTCCCTGAACTGGCTTGCAACCAGCACCTGGATGATCACGGCGAAACCAAATGTCACCATCGCGAGGAACCACTCCTTCATTCTTACGCAGATAGCTCCGATGAATAAACCCGTGAGCGCTGCACCCGCTCCTCCGAAAAAGATGGTCAGGTAGGGTGTCAAGCCGCTTTTCACCGCAACCAGTGCGGAAATGTATCCTCCGATCCCGAAGAAAGCCGCGTGGCCCAGGGAGCCCTGGCCGCTGTAGGTGAGAAAGTTCCAGGCCGATGCAAAGATGATGAAAATGACCATGAGGATAAGAACCGTCAGGTAGTATGCATTTTGCCCGGTCACGAGAGGGAGCAGGACTGCACACGCGAGCACGGCGAGGCATAAATACAGGACAACCCGGTTTTTTCCATCCATTACCATCATTCCGCCTTTTCTCCGAACAGTCCCGTGGGTTTCAGTACCAGGACAATGATAAGTATCAGGAAGGCAATAGCGTCCTTCCAGGCACCGCCTATGGTAAAGACCGTGAAGTTTTCGGCTATCCCAAGGAGAAGACCACCGATAATGGCACCCGGAATACTCCCGAGACCTCCGATGATGACGATTGCAAATGCCTTTACCGCAGGTACAGAACCCATGTACGGGTTGAAAACCTGGCCGCTGACAACCCAGAGCGTACCGGCAGCTCCTGCAAGACCCGCCCCTATGCCGAAACTGAGCATGTCCATCCGTTCGACATTGATCCCCACCAGCATGGCCGCTTTTCGGTTCTGACTCGTTGCCCGCACCGCCAGGCCAAGCCGGGACTTCTTAAGGAACAGGTACAGGGCAACAAGGATCACAGCGGTGGTAACAATGATGATGATGTAGTCGATGGGAATCTTCATGCTCCCTACGGACACAGTGATTGCTTCAAAGGGGCTTTTTATCACCTTCCATTCATCTGTCCAGATCATCGCCGCGACGTTCTCAAGGATATAGATCAGGCCGATGCTGATGAAGATCTCATTGAGTTTTCCCGTCCCCATGATCGGGCGGAAACACAGTCTTTCAATGCTTACTCCGATGATGATGAGAATCGGCACCGATGCGGCAAGGAGGACGTAGGGATTGAACCCTGTGAGAACAAAGAAGGAGAAAGTTACATAGGCTCCAATCATGAGTAACTGGCCATGGGCGAAGTTCACTACCTTCATGACTCCGAATATCAGGTTGAGGCCGGTGGCAAGGAGGATATAGATGCACCCGGCGTACAGCCCCCAGACCACAACCTGCAGGAAGATGTCCAAGCCAATTTCCATGGATTTATCCCCGAAGAAAGCTTCTTGGAAAAAATAAGCGTTATAAGGTGTTATGCTTTCGCTGGAACGAACCAGTCGGGCAACACAAAGTCAGTCTCCTTCAGGTTCGAGGGTGAGACAATCTTCGGTCTCGTTTCATTGACCGCCGGGTCCCAGATGAGCTGTTCCATGGTCAGGTCAAACTTGCTCTCCCGGTAGTCCTTGGAGAAATTGATTGTCTGGCCTTTCATGGCTTCGACCATCTGAGGCATCTGCAGCCCGGCTATGGCATTCCTGACCGCCGGCTTGTTCAACGTGCCTGCGTTCTCAACCGCCTTCGCACCGATATAGACTCCCTCGTAGGTTGCAACGCCCATCATGCCGGGGAAGCCACCGTATTTCTTGTCGAAATCCGTTACAAATTTCTTTGTGGCTGCCTCCGTGGGTCCTTTCGGAACGGTATATGGACTGAAACGGCTCTGAATAATGGAATATTCGCCATATTTCCCAACACCCTTGTAGAAGTCCGGGTCATCATTCGGTTCAATCGCGATGAAGATCTTCTTCAGGTCAACATCCCTCAGTGCCTGGGTTTCAACCGGGATCTGCTCGTTTAAAAAGGCCGCGACATAGACAACATCAGGGTCAGCACTCTTGATACTGGTCAGAGCCGTTCTGAAATCACTTTCACCCATCTTGAAGGACTCATCAGCGACGACCTTGATGTTCAGGCTGCTGTTTGAGATCGTGTTCTTGACGGCCTCCAGGTGGCCTTTGCCGTACGGGCTGTCCTGGTACAGCACCGCGAGCCGGAGCGGCCGGTCTGCGGAGTATCCGAACTTCGCGTTGATAGCAGGCCGGATTATCTGGTCTATGAACAATGTGGTCTGGCTCCCGGAGTCGTCGGTCGTGGGTGCGTGGTGGAACATGAAGCTCGTATTCACATCGGTCCGGCGCGTGATGACCGGAGTCGAAGCTCCGGTAATGATGTACGGAACGTTGTGTTCCGCGACGATTGACTGGTGTGCGGATACAACGGCACTCGAAAATCCTCCGACCAGCATATCCACATTGTCCTGGGTAATCATCCTTGAAACCGCTTTCTGGCCTCCTTCCCGCGTGGATTCATCATCTCCCTGCACAAGGACTATGGGGATGCTTTTTCCGAGCTCCTTGACATATACCCCTCCCTTCGCGTTGATTTCATCAGCTGCCAGCTCTGCTGACTGCCAGACGTCCTTGCCGGTGGTACTGGACGGGCCGGTCATCGATGCAACCACCCCAACCTTCAAAGCCTGGCCTGATGCCGTCGATGCCTGCTGTTGGGTGCACCCCGAAAGAAATGCACCGATGACAACGATCACAACCAATAGAAATACATATGGTAGTTTCATTCACTATCCCTGCTACGCTATTGCATAGCAGGGTTTGCGATAACAGGCTATAAAAATTATCTTTCGAATCCGGGCCGTGTCATGCTAAAAGAAAAAAGAACCCATATTAATTATTTTCCACTTTTCACGGTTTTTGAGCCACGGAGAATACCAATTTTCCCTGTCCTGACAAGTTCGATCACCCCGTACTGTCTGAGCAGTTTCTCCAGCGCGTCAATTTTGTTGGTATCCCCGACGACCTGCAATATTACCGTCTTCGCTCCGACATCTACTACATTCGCCCTGAAGATC
>CAZGXZ010000036.1:0-16989 GCA_964530035.1 uncultured Methanoregulaceae archaeon | reverse complement strand
CGTGACCTCAAGAACCTTTGGTTCGTCTGGAACAATAACCGCAAGAATCCATAGAAAACTGGAAAAAAACTGAATTTATCATTGAGTCCACTGGAATTTAAGGGGTTTATATCTGCAGTAATTTCGATGGAATTATTAGGGCCGTCCACATATTGATCCACCCCCTCATGGAAACCAGTCCACATGATCAGGAAGGCACGTCCGGCCTGTTCAAAAAATTCCTTGTTAATAATCGCATCTTTAAGGACCGGGAAGTCCTCCGGCATTCGTATCGCCCCCATATCCTTCCCCATAGACGGCCACAGATTGAACAGATTGCATCTATTCTTGCCCCTGCACTGAAACGGGAAACACCCTCCAATATCCTTCTGTATGGGAAAACCGGAACAGGGAAAACAGCAAGTGTCAGATACGTCGGTCAGGAGCTCGAACACGCCAGCACGGCAATGAACACGGTGTGCAAGGTGGTGCATCTTAACTGTGAAGTCATAGACACACAGTACCGGGTCCTCGCGCAGATATCCAAGAGCATTGCCCCGGTTGATGAAAATTCAAGCGACAAGGTTCGTGCACACATTCCCATGACCGGTTGGCCCACCGACCAGGTCTACATGGAGCTCAAGAACCAGCTTGAGTCCCTTGGCGGGGTTCTTATCATAATACTTGATGAAATAGACAAACTAGTAAAGAAAAGTGGCGATGACACCCTTTACAACCTGACCAGGATTAATAGCGACCTTCATAATTCCAAAGTCAGCATCATCGGTATCTCAAACGACCTTTCCTTCAAGGACTTTCTTGACCCCCGTGTCCTTTCCTCGCTTTCCGAGGAAGAAATGGTTTTTCCACCATATAATGCTCCCCAGCTGTGTGATATCCTTGCCCAGCGTGCCAACCTCGCTTTCGTTGAGTCGGCTCTTGAGGAGGGAGTCATACCCCTTTGTGCAGCCCTGGCCGCTCAGGAGCATGGGGACGCACGGCGGGCCCTTGACCTGCTCCGGGTTTCCGGGGAGATCGCCGACCGGGAAAATGCGGACCTGGTCAGGGAGGGGCATGTCAAGCAGGCGCAGGCAAAAATTGAAACTGACAGCATGATAGAGTGCATTGCAACCCTGCCCATGCAAAGCAAGGTCATCCTGTATTGCATGTTCCTCCTCCACCAGGTCGATCTCACCATCTTCACCAGTGGCGAAGTATTACGGGTTTACAAGGATGTTGCACCCATACTCGAGATCGATGTCCTGACGCACCGCAGGATAACCGACCTTATATCAGAACTGAACATGCTGGGCGTCATTAATACCCGCGTTGTAAGCCGGGGCAGGTACGGGAGGACCAAAGAAATGTGGTTTGATATCAATACCCAGAAGATCTGGGATGTACTCAAAGCTGACCAGCGTCTATCCAAAAACGGCTTAAATGAAATCGACGCAACGTGGATAAGGCGCGCCTTCCGGTGATTCAAGAATGGATGACACTGATATCCAGCTCCTCCGCCTGATCGAGGACAACTGCATGCTTTCCGATAGCGATCTTTCCACCATGCTGGGGATTCCTGAAGAGGAAGCGTCCGCACGGAAAACCCGGCTACAGGAAACGCAGATCATCCGTAAATACTCCGCAGTGGTTGACTGGGCCCGGGCGGGAGACGGCGGGGTAGCAGCAGTCATCGAGCTTAAGGTCAGCCCTGAGCGGGATTTCGGCTATGACAGGATAGCCGAGCGGATATCCAAGTTCAGGCAGGTGAAGTCCTGCCGCCTTATGACCGGCACCTATGACCTCCAGCTGCTGGTCGCGGGAAAGGACATGCAGGAAGTGTCGCGGTTCGTCTCGGAACACATCGCTCCCATGGATAGGATCCGTGAGACAGCCACCCATATCATCATGAAGACCTACAAGGAAAACGGTAACCTCTACTTCGAAAGGGAAGCGCAGGAACGCCTTCCCTTTTCTTTCTGATGCCTATGAGAGATTTTGTGTCAGAAAGGGCGAAGGTAATCCCACCATCAGGGATCAGGAAGTTCTTTGACCTGGTCCTCGGCATGGAAGACGTTATCTCGCTCGGCGTCGGTGAACCGGATTTTTCAACCCCGTGGAGTGTGTGCGAACGGAGCATCTACTCCATCGAACAGGGTACAACCTCGTATACCTCCAACAGGGGGCTGGAATCCTTAAGAGCGCTCCTTTCCGTCTACCTGGCTGACCATTACGGACTTTCCTACCGGTCTGATTCCGAAATGATCATAACAACGGGGGTATCGGAGGCACTGGACATCGCCATCCGTTCCGTCGTGGACCCCGGGGATGAAATCCTTGTAACGGAGCCGATCTATGTATCCTATCCTCCCTGTGTAACCCTTGCAGGGGGTATACCCGTGCCAGTCCCGTGTCTTGAAAAGGACCACTTCCACCTTACGCCCGATGCACTGATGGAACGTGTCTCTTCCCGGACCAAGGCGCTTATCATCAACTTCCCGAACAACCCGACTGGTGCGGTCATGAGAAAGGATGACCTGAAAGGCATCGCGGATATTGTCACAGACCATGACCTGGTACTTATCAGCGACGAGGTCTATGCCGAGCTCACCTACGAAGGCAAACATGTTGCTGCAGCAACCGTCGGGGACCTTTGGGAACGGACAATAACCCTGAACGGTTTTTCAAAGGCGTATGCCATGACAGGCTGGCGCGTCGGGTATCTCTGTGCACCGAGGGATATCTGTGACGCCGCGCTCAAGATCCACCAGTACGTGATGCTCTGCGCCCCCATCATGGGCCAGGTCGCAGCGGTCGAAGCGCTCCGCAACGGCGAGGAGGACAAGGACGCAATGGTCAGGGAGTACCATCTCCGTCGCAACCTCTTTGTGGAGGGACTCAACCGGATTGGCCTAGGATGCCACATGCCTGAAGGGGCGTTTTACGCGTTCCCGTCAGTCAGGGAATTCGGTCTTACTGATGACGAGTTTGCCGAACAACTCCTCAAGGAGAAACGGATTGCCGTTGTGCCCGGCAGTGTTTTTGGAAGTGGCGCGGCAGGCCACCTCCGTTGTTCGTATGCGGTTTCAAGGGAAAATCTAGCAGAAGCGGTTTCCAGGATAGGCGAGTTTATCGGGTCCCTGTAAGGGCCGGAAACCGGGGATTTTAAGCCCCCGCCCCCCTCTTTCTGCTGAGTACAGGTAGTAGCACGGCCTTCCGATCTCATGTCCGGCAGATACCGGGTGTCAGGTTTATTGCCAGTGGTCACCCACGTATCATGGTTCGAATGAGCTGTACCATCATCGTCTGCGGATTTTTCGGAGACGAGGGAAAAGGGAAGATCGTTGCGCATATAGCACACCACGATCACCCATCAATCATCTCGAGGGGCGGGGTCGGGCCGAATGCCGGCCATACAGTACTCGTGGGAGAGAAGAGCTACGGGGTCCGCATGGTACCCTCCGGGTTTGTCTATCCCCGGTCACGGCTCATGATCGGTACGGGAGTGCTGGTCGATCCCCGCGTCTTTCTCCATGAAATAGACCTGGTCCATGTCAGGGACAGGACTTTCATTGACAAGCGTTGTGGTATTATCGAACCCGATCACATTGCCCGGGACAAGGGAAGCGATCACCTGGCAAAGACGATCGGGAGTACCGGCTCAGGCTGCGGCCCGGCAAATTCAGATCGTGTCATGAGGACCTCGAGGCTTGCACATGACGTCCCGGAGCTGGAGCCCTTCCTCGTGGATGTGCCTGAAGAAATAAACGGGGCCCTTAACCGGGGTGATAATGTCCTTCTTGAAGGCACCCAGGGATTTGGGATATCCCTCTACTACGGGACATATCCGTTCGTGACCAGCAAGGACACGTCGGCATCCCAGATTGCCGCTGATAATGGCGTCGGCCCGACCCGGATAGACGATGTCATCGTCGTTTTCAAGGCCTATCCGACCCGTGTCGGGGAGGGCCCATTCTCAACTGAACTATCCCGGGACCGTTCAGACGCGATGGGGATCCAGGAGTTCGGGACCGTGACCCACCGCCAGCGGAGGATTGGTGAATGGGACGGCAGTATGGCCCGGTACTCGGCCATGATCAATGGATGTACCCAGGCCGCCATCACGGGTATTGACCGCGTCGACAAGGACTGTTTCGGAGTCACCGATTTTTCAAAGCTGAGTGTGAAGGCCAGGGACTTCATTGCCATGGCAGAAGATGACATCGGAGTACCTGTCACGCTGATATCCACCGGGCCGGAGCTTTCGCAAATCATTGACATGAGGGACATCTGATGAAGCACTCGCTCCTTGACATTCTCTGCTGTCCCGTGTGCAAGGGTGACCTGGAGGTTACCATTGATGCAGAGGAAAAAGAGGAAATCCAGGAGGGAGAGCTGTTCTGTGCGAAATGTTGCACACGTTACCCGATTCACGACGGTATTCCTGACCTCCTCCCCAGGGTGCCTGAACGTGGTACTAAAGCCTGAACTGGTATAAGGTTCCACGCCGTGCATAAGGGACCTGAATGACCCCTACGTTTTTTTCCATGCTTTTTATTCCATGGGTGGCCCCTGTACCTGCAGGTATGGTCCTCGTGCTCGCTCTGGTCATCGACCGTCTCGTGGGTGACCCAAAGACCGTATTTCATCCTGTGGCCGTCCTGGGAAGGTTCATTGGCGTGTGGGGAAGGCCGGAAAGGTATCCTGAATGGGCCCAGAGGGCTGCAGGTTTCTCCCTCTGGGTTATTACGGCCATCCTTGTCATTCTTCCTGTCGTGGTGTACAGCATGTACGCACCCTTCTGGCTCTCTCTCATTTCCGCCCCTTTTATCCTCAAGGCCTGCATCGGGTGGAGATCACTTGAGGAACACATGCGGACCGTCGAGGAGTGTGCGGGGTCAGACCTTGAAAGGGCAAGGGTGGAGGCCGGGATGTTGGTCTCACGGAATACGACGACCCTTTCGGAGGAAGAGGTTCTCTCTGCAGCCTACGAGTCCGGGGCGGAAAACCTGACCGACAGCATCACTGCTCCCCTGTTCTGGTTTGCCGTGCTCGGGCTCCCTGGTGCCCTGCTGTACCGGGCGGCCAATACCATGGACGCGATGCTTGGATACCGTGATGAACGGGAAAGGATAGGATGGTTCCCGGCACGTATGGACGACGTTCTTACCTTCATCCCTGCAAGGCTGACGGGCATGGTGCTCGTCCTGTGGTTTTGCCTGAAAGGGACCGCCAGTCAGGCCCTGATGGTCTTTTGGAGGGACAGAAAAAAACGCCCCGGTTTTAACGGCGGCATTACCATGTCCTTAATAGCCGGCGGTACCGGGGTAAGGTTTGAAAAACCGGGGATGTACAGGATAGGTGATCCCTCCCGTTCCTTAAAAGGAGCGGGGAAGGATATTTTAATGGCAATCAGGATGGGAGCCGTCATTTTTTCGATTTCTGTGATAACGACACTACTTTTATGGCACGCCTCGGCTAACATCTAAGAACTATGAAGCTCGAGGAACTCAGGTTTGGTACCGAGCTCCTGAAGCGGGGGTTCGCATCCATGCAGAAAGGCGGAGTCATCATGGACGTGACCAACGCAGAACAGGCGGTCATCGCGGAGGAGGCAGGAGCGGTCGCGGTGATGGCACTCGAGCGGGTGCCTGCCGACATCAGGAAACAGGGCGGAGTCGCGCGTATGGCAGACCCCACGAAAATTGCCGAGATCATCGATGCGGTCTCGATCCCTGTCATGGGCAAGGCAAGGATCGGGCATTTCGTGGAAGCTCAGGTCCTTGAATCCCTCGGCGTTGATATGATCGACGAAAGCGAGGTCCTTACACCTGCCGATGAACAATACCATATCGACAAGAAAAAATTCAAGGTCCCCTTCGTCTGCGGAGCGCGGGACCTGGGGGAGGCCATGCGGCGTATCGGCGAAGGTGCTGCCATGATCAGGACGAAGGGCGAGGCCGGCACGGGCAACGTCGTGGAGGCCGTCAGGCACATGCGGAACATCATGGGTGAAATCCGCGCGCTCTCTGGAAAAACGGACCAGGAGATCATTGCCCGTGCAAGGGAACTCGAAGCCCCGGCGGAACTGGTGATAGAGACGGCCCGCATGGGCCGCCTCCCGGTGGTCAACTTCTCGGCCGGCGGGATTGCAACACCCTGTGACGCGGCTCTGATGATGCAGCTCGGTGCAGACGGGGTCTTTGTGGGGTCGGGAATTTTTCATTCACAGAACCCTCACAAGGTAGCACGGGCAATCGTCGAGGCAGTGAACCACTTCGATGATCCGGCACGGATCGCGGAAGCCAGCCGTGACCTGGGAGAACCCATGAAAGGGCTTGATATCCATCTTCTCCGCGAGGACGAGGTGCTGCAGAAGCGTGGCTGGTAAGATCGGGGTACTTGCGCTCCAGGGTGATGTCAGCGAGCATATCCATGCGTTTCGCGAGGCCGGCAGCCATCTTGGAATCCCCTTGGAAATCTTTCCGGTCAGGGATGCCGACCAGCTAGAAGGACTTGACGCCCTTGTGATCCCTGGCGGAGAATCAACCACCATCTGCCGTCTCATCGATAAAAATTCATTAAGAGACGCGATAAGAAATTTTCCTGGCGGTATTTTTGCAACATGCGCCGGAATGGTCCTCATCGCCACATCCATCATCGATGACGACCGTTTCAGGCCTCTCGGCATCCTGGACATCACGGTCCGGCGCAATGCCTTCGGGAGGCAAAAAGATTCGTTTGAGGCTGATATTGCTGTTTTCGGGCTTGACACCCCGTTTCACGCCGTGTTTATCCGGGCCCCGGTAGCCATCAGTGCTGGATCCGGAACGGAGGTTATTGCGGAGTATAACGGTGGAATTGTCGGCGTCCGCAGGGGGAAGGTCCTTGCACTTGCCTTCCACCCGGAGCTGTCCGGCGACCGCCGCCTTCACACCGGTTTCCTGGAGAGACTCGGTATCCGCTGAACCCGCCACGACGGCGATACGGACAAGGTGGTGTGATAAGCTTCATGGCTTGGGCTGCATGAAGACTTTGAGGTTTTTTTCCGCCGTTTTATCAGCGACCTGGTCAATTTTGGGAAGGAAGCAGGGGCGCTCCCTTTTCATGTTTCGGGCACTCTTCCTCGCCAAGGGTTTCTGGTAGAGGCTCTGGAAGCGAAACATGCAACTGGGCAATGGTCCAGGCATGGCCGGTACCCCTGAATACCAGGGTTGCCCTCCCGATGGTGTGGCAGGCTCCTTTTGGAGAGGGAAGGGTGAGGCGGCATTGCGCGGATACCCAGGCGACAACTCCATCTGCATCTATCCGTTCATGAAAGATACAAAGGGCCGGGTTTAGGCCTTTTAAGAAATTACTGCTGAAGATCCCGAGGAGTTCTTCCCTGCTGGAAAATGCATCTCCTGGGTATGGGAGAAAACCATGGACATCCCTGTGGAGGAGCGCTGCGAGACGCGGCACGTCCTGTTCGGCACAGGCCGTCTCGAAGGACCTGAGGTGGGTCTCAATCTGACCGATTGTCTGAAGACTGACAGGCATCAAGCGCACATCTGGCCGTAATCCTACAAGAATACGCCGGTTGGGACCAGGCCCTCCTCCCGGGGGACAGTTCAGAAATATTATGGGTGAAAAAGGCAAGAAGAACATATTATGCGCGGAACCGAGGGATTCCTTCTCCTTGTCTGTATCATTACCCTGGTGATGGCAGCAGGTTGCACTGTTCAGAACCCTGGCACCGGGGGCCTGCAACCTGCCGGGACAGAGGAAATAACCGATACTCCGACAGCAACCCCTGTCTCTGTCCCTCCTGCCGTGAGTCCTTCGGGAAATTCAAGCAGGAACAGGACGCAGCTGGTCGCTTTTGTGGAAAAAGCGGTTGCATACGCACATGACAATGGAAAGGAGAAGGCACTGTCGACTTTTTCCGACAGGAACGGGCCGTTCATCGACGGAGAATTATATATTTATGCCTATGACTGGAACGGGACAACCATTGCCCACCCGGTAAACCCTGAGAAAGTGGGAGTCAACCGGCTTCTTGAAAAGGACGCCTCAGGCGGATACTTCATCAGGAACCTCCGCGACACCGCCGCGAATGGAAGTGGCTTCGTTGATTTCTTTTACATTAACCCTACGCGAAACCGGACTGTTGAAAAGAAGCTCGGGTACGTGATGAAGGTCGATGATGACTGGTGGCTCGGGTCCGGCATCTACTTCGGCCCTGTGACGGGATCAGATACAGCTACGGCGCAGCTGGAAAAAACCTCCCGGGACCTTGAACAGACCGTGACTGCCGTCAGTGAAAATGCAACTGCGCATCTTGAAATCATAAACTCAAGTCTTGTCTCGGCCGCCGGGAGCCTTGCCCTGGAGGACCTAGACAGTCCCCAAGCCCTCTCTTCGCTGGCCTCTCTTCACCGTTCAAGCCCGTATGCCGTGGATTGCATCACGGTTGACCCGTACGGACGGGTGAAGGCAGTCGTACCTTCAGCATATAGCAGCATTATAGGAAAAAGCATCATGGACCAGGAGCACATCCGCAGGCTCGTTGCTACCGGAAAACCGGTGACAAGTGGTGTAATCCCCATGGTCGAAGGATATCCTGGAATAGACAATGCAATGCCGGTATATTCACCTGAGGGGTACATGAAGGGGGCGGTTAGCCTGGTGTACAATACCTCGTTGTGGAGAAATGCCGTCCTCCAGTCTGATCCTGAAGGAATCTACGAGATCTTCGTGCTGCAACCTGACGGCCTCATCGTCTATGATGCCGACCCGGTCCAGATAGGGAAGTATGTATTCAGCGATCCCCTGTATGCCCCCTATCCCTCTCTCCTTGCCCTCACCCGTCACATTTCTGTTGAACCGTCCGGAGCAGGGACCTATACCTTCACGGACACGTATGGCCGGATTGTTAAAAAGGAAGCAATCTGGAAGACCGTGAGCCTGTACGGGACGGATTGGAGGGTAGTCGGTGCACGTACCCTGGGGATGCCCCCTGTCATGAGTGGTTCGAAAGCCGTTTCGTCCGCTGAGGGAGCTGAACGACTGCTTATCGCAGCCCTTGAGAACGGGACATCACAGCTTGCCTCGATGGATATGGTCATGAGCGGGGCATCTGACGCCCTCGGGAGATCGGGAATGAATACCACACGACAGGGAAGCGTCCTGTCAGGTGTGTGTGCAGAAATCGCGCCCTCGATCGACTGTCTGATGATGGACCGGGCAGCGACGGTCATCAATGTGAAGCCCGACCGTTACAGGAACATTATTGGCACGAACCTGATGTACGACACGCATATCCAGAAGCTCTTCGCAACCTCGCGTCCGACCTCCACAACCGTGACCCCCCTGGTCGAGGGGGGAAACGGGATCGCGGTCAGCTACCCAATCCATAATTCCGTACATGCGAATGTGGATGGAGCCGTATCGCTTGCCGTAAATCCTGTTTTATTCTTCGGGAGCATGTTTGACTCCCCCTCTGCAGGCGATCCGTATGAAACCTGGGTTGTCCAGCCTGACGGGCTGATCGTATATGACAGCGACCCGTCCCGGATCGGGACGCGGCTCTTCAACGATCCCATGTACGAGGGTTCACCCTCCCTTCTTGACCTTGGCAGGCAGATGGCGGTAAGAAACTCGGGAGTGGGGACATACAGCCTGCCAGGGACTGGTCCCACAGGGACCATTGTCAGGGAGGCCCGCTGGACGACACTCGTGGTCTATGATAATGACTATCGTCTCGTCGTGTCCCGTATAGTGCAGGAATAGGGGAGATGCCCCTGGTTATCATTTTTCAGGTACCTGGGCGGGCAAGCTGGTTTATGTACACCTGCATCCTTTTCGGTGAAGGTTGAACCCTCCCCTTTTCCGGAAAAAGGCAAATGGTGGTTTTTCAGTGATCATGGGCCGGGCGCTCAAGGTACGCGTGAAGTTCCTCTCCGAGCCTCCTGATACCCTCCCTGATACGGTCTTCCGGCTGGTTTGAGAAGTTGAGCCGCATGGTGTTCAGTCCCCCGCCGTCGGTGTAGAACGGGATACCGGGCAGGATAGCAACGTCCCTGGATAAAGCCCTTTCAAAGAGTTCCATCGACGAGTACCCCTCGGGCATTTCAGCCCAGAGGAACATCCCGCCGTCAGGCCTGTTACAGGTGATGCGTTTTGGGAAAAAGTCCTGAATCGCCTGGATCATGCAGGTGCACTGCCGGTGATACGTTGTGGTGATACGCCTGATATGGTCATCGACCGGGAACTCGGACAGGAAACGGGCGATGATGTGCTGGGAAAGGATGTTCGAGTGCAGGTCGGTCCCCTGTTTCACGGTCACCAGCTGCTCCCGTATCTCCCGTGGGGCGCAAATCCACCCCATTCGCAGACCGGGTGCAATGATCTTTGAAAACGATCCCGTCATGACAACCTGGTCCGGGAGGAATGACCGCAGGGGGGGAAGGTGCACCCCGTTAAAACGGATCTCCCCGTAAGCATCGTCCTCGATAAGAATTGCCTGTGTATCCGCAACGATATCAGCAACTTCGCGACGGTTGTCCCGTGACCAGGTGACACCTGAAGGGTTCTGGCTGTTTGGGATCCCGTAGAAGAAGACCGGCTTCTGTTTTTTCAGGAAACTGGCAAGGGAGGTGGCGTCAGGCCCGGCGGCCCCGAGGGGAACGGCCTGAAAACGCGGTTCATAGAGCGAGAATGCCTGGATAGCCCCGAGGTACCCGGGCCTTTCGATAGCAACCGGGCTTCCGCGATTGATGAAGACCTTGCCCACCAGGTCGAGGGACTGCTGCGAACCATTGGTGATGAGGAGGTCATCGGGAGAAACATCCATGTGATAATATTTTTTATAACGGGCTGCAATCCATTCGCGGAGAGGGGGATACCCCTCCGTGGTCGAGTACTGGAGTGCCGATCTGCCGTCTCCGGCTATCACGTCCCGTGCAATCTCCGCAAGCTCTTCGACAGGGAAGAGATCCGGGTTGGGCAGGCCCCCGGCAAAGGAGATCATTTCCGGTTTTTCTGTAACTTTCAGGATTTCCCGGATGAACGACCGGGGAGTTGTCTCCATCCTGGTCGCATAGGTATACTGCATGGACGCTCTTAGCATGAGCTCTGTTACCTTAACAGGTTCATGGGTTCCCGGGTTGGGTTTCAGGTCCGCTCGTTCTCAGGAAACCCGGGTTACATTCCAGTACATCTCATCCGAGCGGGAGTGCTGTTTCCTGATGAAAATGAATGATGCAACTCCTGATTCGCTGGAAGACGGATTAGAAAAGGTTTGTGGAATGCCTTTCCAAAAAAAGGATCAGATGTAGAGTGGTGCAAGCACCAGGGTCAGGGTGGCAAGGAGCTTGATGAGCACGTGGATAGAGGGACCCGCGGTGTCCTTGAACGGGTCTCCGACCGTGTCACCGACGACCGCGGCCTTGTGGGCCGGGGAGCCCTTTCCGCCGAATGCTCCGGACTCGATGAACTTCTTTGCATTGTCCCAGGCGCCACCACCGTTATTCATGAGGTTAGCGACGAGGATACCCCCTATCGTGCCGACCATGAGGAATGCGGCCATTGCCTCGTACTTCAGGACGGCTCCGACAAATATCGGGAATGCGACCGCAAGCGCACCAGGGAGGACCATGTTCCTGAGCGCCCCCGTCGTCGTGATGTCAACACAGGTCCCGTAGTCGGGTTTGCGCTTTCCCGCCAGGATCTCGCCGTCTGCGAACTGTCTCCTGACCTCGCTGATGATGTATCCCGCGGTCTTCGACACCGCCCTGATCGCGAAGGATGCGAAGAGGAAGACGAGGGTGGCGCCGAGAAGGGCGCCGATGAACACCGGCACGTTCGCAAGGTTGACCACACCAAAGTATTCACCGCGGAGCTGGGAGACCGCCTCCATGTACGAGGAGAACAGCAGGAACGCGGCAAGGGCTGCCGACCCGATTGCATATCCCTTGGTCAGGGCCTTCGTGGTGTTCCCCACGGCGTCGAGACGGTCGATCTTTTCACGGGTGCCCTTCGGTGCGTTGGACATCTCGACGATGCCACCCGCATTGTCGGCGATCGGGCCGAAGGTGTCCATCGCAAGGATATAGGCGGCGGTCGAAAGCATTCCTACGGTGGCCACGGCGGTACCGAAGATCCCACCGGTCAGTTTCACGTCCTGGCCGCCCAGCTGCACCATGGTGTACACCCCGGACCATTCGCCGAAGTAGTACGAGATAAGGAGCGCAGCCGAGATGGCGACAACCGGGAGTGCAACGCATTCAAATCCAACCGATATTCCGGTCAGGATATTGGTCGCTTCACCGGTCTCCGATGCCTGGGCGATCTCCTTGACAGGTCGGTACTTATGCTCGGTGTAGTACAGGGTGATAAAGAGGATGACGACTGAGAGCACGATACCTGTGATACCCGCATAAAAGAACCAGATGTTCTTTAAAAGCCACATCGTCGCGACGTACAGGAGTGCCGCGGCGATTACTGCTGTCACGTAGTACCCACGAATCAAAGGCTTCACCGGGTCTTCGTCCTCTTTGGGCCGCACCGAGAACACACCTATGGTGGAGGCAATGAGGCCGAAGGCACATGCCACAAGAGCGAAAAGGATACCTGCCTCTCCGAATACCGGGAACAGGGCGACTCCAAGAATCATGGCTCCGACGTTTTCCGCGGTAATCGACTCGAAGAGGTCAGCACCACGCCCGGCACAGTCCCCGACGTTGTCCCCTACGAGGTCGGCAATCACGGCAGGGTTGCGCGGGTCGTCTTCGGGGATAGATGCCTCGACCTTTCCAACCAGGTCAGCCCCGACATCGGCAGCCTTCGTGTAGATACCGCCACCAAGCTGGGCGAAGAGTGCCACAAAGCTGGCTCCGAATCCGAACCCGACGATCTGGAGCGGGATGGTCTGCGGGGTCGCGCCCATGAGCTCAAGCACGTAATATGTAAGGAAGATACCCAGCAGCGAGAGTGATACGATGGTGAGACCTGATACTGCTCCGCCACGCAGTGCGATCTGCAGTGCCGTGGCCGAGCTCTTCTCAGCGGCCGCAGCGGTCCTGATATTGGCACGTACCGCTATGGTCATGCCGAAAATTCCGGAAATCGCTGAACAGGCAGCTCCGAAGAGGAATGCGAGCGCAGTGATCGATGCCGCGCCCATTCCCGACGTTGCGTAGAATGCGATGAAGAGTATGATGGCTACGACAATGGCGAGCAGGGCAACGGTCTTGTACTGCCTCCGGAGAAACGCCTTGGCACCTTCGCTGATGGCAGCGGCGATGCCCTGCATCTCCTGGTTCCCCATGCCATGCGACAACACGTTGCGCGTGAGATACGCCGCAATAAGGAACATTATGATAATAATTGCTAAGACAACCTGGAATACGAGGGGATCACCCATTCGTTACAACCTCCGACGTGACTGTACGGTGTACCGCAAAGAGCCCGGTAATTTCAGCGCCTGGACGGTATCTTCGGGCGTATCCGCGATGCGGTAGCGTACATCATATTCATTTTATTCCCTGGGGATATGATACTTCACCGGTTTGCCCATCAGGATACGACTGGCAGGAAGCTGCCTTTCACCCCTTATGCAGCCCTGATGAAAGTCAGAAACCATTGAACCTGATGTTCATGGCGAAATTATCATTTTCATGAAAAATCAAGGACTTCGGGACGGAGTGTCTGGAGGTCGAGGAGGACCGCCCTGGCCGGGGTAGGCATGAGGTTCATCTGTTTCTGGAATGCTGTCTGAGACTGCCAGGTCCCGGCATTGACACACAAAACGCCGCGGTAGCTGGTAAGGCCCATGACATGCACATGGCCGGTATGCAGGACCTCCGGAATGGGATCGATGAGGAGCCTGTCCTGTTCATGGGCAGCAATAGGGGTTCTTTTCCCATAACTGGCTGCAAGGAGCCGACGTTTGGCCATCTCCTCCATCATATCCCCGGCGCGTTCGTAGCTGGCCCCAGGTATGCTCGCCACCATGTCATCGATGGACCGGCCATGGTACATCAGGACGCCGACCCCCTGGAGCCTTACGAATGCAGGATTTTCAACAAAGGTGCAGTTTTTCGGGAAATGGCTTCGGAATTGTTCGGGAATGCATGGCTGGGGCTCGGCGCCCCTCACGACGTCGTGGTTTCCAGGGCCAAGGATGATCCGGATATGGGGGGGAAGGGCCGACAGCATGTCGCCTAGCTTCTCGTACTGCTCATAAATATTGGGGATTACCAGTTCACTTTCCTGGCCGGGGTAGATGCCGATGCCATCCACTGCGTCGCCGGCGATGAGGAGGTATGAAACATCACTGTCCTCGAGCCATGCAGCGAACCGTCCCCAGGCCTCGGGCAGGAATGTGTTGGACCCGACATGGATGTCGGAGATGAGAACCGCTTTTCCAGGTTCAGGGCTCATGAATGGAGCGTTGCTGTTGGGGACGTCAGGTCGTATGAGCGACTCGGCAAAAAACAGCTTTCCCTCCTGGGAGAGTTTTCCCCGGACACCGATGACCTCGTCAGGGAGGACCTTTTCAGCCTCGCCGAAACCCTCCCGGTTCTTGTTGAACAGCACCGGGATGGTCCCGGTCGGGTCTTCGAGGTCGATCATACGGTGACCTTTGGTCGATGTCCTGACGTCTGCCACCATCCCGATGATTGAGGTCTCTTCCTGGCGGTACCTGCTGTTCTTCAGGACCGCCTCAATAGGGATGCCGTTCATCCTGCCACGGATCATCCCCCCGAGGGTGTCATACCGGTGGCGGAAAAAGCGGGAATAGTTTTCAAGACTTGATACCCCGCCTGTTGACCCGGCACTGCCCCATACCACCTCCACCTGCGGATCGGTGAGGAACCTGGCCCCGTCCCTGACCATCGGGACCATCCCCGGGATGTGCCGGGGTGAGACCACTACGGCATCGGGAGGGATGTCCCCGAGGATCTGGTCGATAAGCGAAGGGTCGCCCTTTTCACTGATGTATCGCACGACGTCGGGGTGGACCTGCAGTTTCGTATCGAGAAACCGCTGGACGATCGACGCCGGATCGAGCATGGTACAGTATTACGTTTTCCGATCGTTTAGAGTATGGCTCCGCTGCAAGGGAGGGGGATATCGTCACTCACGGGAGCGTCCTGCCTGGTTCCGGATGAGGGAAAGTATCAAGAAGTATATAACCGGAGGAAAAGACCTATACCGGAAGGTAATGGCTCCGGAAAAAGAAGAAAAAAGCAGTAATTTTTCCTCAAAAGAGGATAAAAGCCGTCATTGGGCCGTGGCACTCGCAAGGGAACTCCTTATCGTAGCCCTTGTCGTCGGCGGTATTGCTCTTGGTCTGTACCTTGTCTGCGGAGCATGGCCGGCTATCGTGACCATTGAATCGGAAAGCATGGTACCGAATATGAACATCGGTGACCTGGTCGTCGTCGTTGCCCCTGACCGTTTCGGCACGCTCCAGTCCTGGCAGGAAGGAAAGAACACCAGTTACATGAAATACGGAGACTATGGCGATGTCATCATCTACCAGCCGAACGGGGCATCGGCCGGGTTCCCCATACCGCTCTTGTCGCGCGGTGTCCACCCAATAATACACCGTGCCATTCAATATACCGGACCGGGTCCGGTCGGGGAGATCAAGGGAAAGGCATTCGTGGACAAGAACGGCCAGGAGTATATCGCCCCGCACGAGGGCTACATAACCTGGGGTGACAACAATCCTGTCCCCGATCAGCTCGCCTGGTATACCGATTACCGCGGCCTTGGCCCGCTTGAGCCGGTTAAAAAGGAATGGATCGTTGGAAAGGCGCTCTTCGCCATACCCCTGGTAGGTCTGATCCCGCTCAACATCGTCCCGGTAGCAATCATCATCATTATTGCGATGTTCGCCTGGGAATGGTATTCCGGGAGGCGAAAAGAGCAGAAAGATGAGTCAAAAAAAGGAAGACGGTAAAGCTGCATGGATACCAGGACACTCCTGTCAGATACCCTCGGCGGTCACCGCCTGACACCCGGTGAAGCGGCATATCTCCTGAAGGTTACCGGTAGGGACCTGTTCCAGGTGCTCGCAGCTGCTGATGAGAGGAGGGAGGCGACCATAGGTGAGACCGTCACGTACGTGAGGAACCAGAACATCCACATCACCAATATTTGTAAAAATGTCTGTGGATTCTGCGGCTTCGGGCGGCCCAAGGGCGCTGAGGGGGCGTACTGCGACGATGAGGCGACTGTCCGTGAGAAGGTCCGTCGGGCTGTATCGAGGGAAGTGACCGAGATCTGCCTTTTATCCGGCGTTCACCCTGACTTTACCCTCGATACATACCTCTCGTTCATATCCCTGGCCCGGGATATTGCCCCCCATGTTCATATCCATGCCTTCTCGCCTGACGAGGTCGCCCATGCAGCTGAAAAGGGCGGGCTTTCCACGAGGGATGTCCTCTCGGAATTCAAGGCGGCAGGTCTTGGCTCACTCCAGGGCACCGCTGCCGAGATCCTTGTCGACGATGTAAGGAAGGTCATCTGCCCGAGGAAGATTGGGACGGCCGAGTGGGTAAAGATCATCACCGAGGCTCATAACCTTGGGATCCCGACAACGGCAACCATCATGTACGGGTCATGCGAGTCTGAGCGTGACAGGGCAGAACACCTAGATATCCTGCGCTCTGTCCAGGACAAAACCCGCGGGTTTACCGAACTCGTCCTCCTTTCCTATGTCCATGCGAACACCAGGCTTTACAAGGAAGGTATCTCCCGGGCCGGGGCTACCGGGAGGGAGGACCTCCTCCTCACCGCGGTCTCCCGGCTGTATCTTGACAATATCGAGAATATCCAGGTCGCGTGGGGAAAAATCGGGACAAAACTGACCCAGGTGGCCCTCCTTTCCGGTGCGAACGACCTCGCCGGGACGATGTTTTCAGACGACGTGACTGCGGATTCCGGCGGACGAGGGGCCGACTACCTTGATCCTGCCGAGATGGAACGGATGGTTTCCGATATCGGGCGGGTCCTCAGGCA
>CAZGXZ010000035.1:2354-17145 GCA_964530035.1 uncultured Methanoregulaceae archaeon | reverse complement strand
GTCCTCAGGCAGAGAGATACCCTTTACAACCTTGTCTGATGAGGCTGTGACCTGGAGAAAAGAATTGGCTATCGGGGGTATCTCTCAGGACAGGAGGTCAAGAGCCTCTTTCCCTGTCATCCCTACGGTCACGCCTCGTTTTTGTGCTTCCACGTTCGCCTCCCGGATGATGCCATCAAGGAGGTCCCCGACCGAGGAAACCGAGGTGCCGGTTGAAGGCCGGACCCGGGCGGCAGGGTATCCAAACCTGTCGAGGGCCATGACGTCGAAGGCCCCGCACCCCACCATGCCGTGTGCCGCGACCACGTGGACGATGTTGACCGGTCCTGCCGGGATAACATACCCGACCCCTTCCGAATGTTTCAGGGAGACTTTCTGCTGTATCATGCTGCTCCTGCAGACCTGTTTTGACGTCCGACCTGATCAATCATGGGTGAGCCATGCTGACCTGATTCCCTGACCCCGGGCAGGCCGGCAGCCTTATAGGATCCGCTCACCTTGCTACTGCTTAGCATAGTCTGCCATGATCTCTGACACGACGCCTGAAATTCGCACGATTCTGAGACAGTCCCTTAAAGGTGAACGGATCAGCCCGGAGGATGCCGTGGTGCTGTTCCAGGCAAAGGGACGGGACGTGCTCGCGATTGCCAGCGCGGCAGACCGGACAAGGGAGGACCGGGCCGGCGGTACCGTCACTTATGTACGGAACCAGAACATCAACGTGACGAACATCTGTGTCAATTCTTGTGGATTTTGTGGTTTTTCGAGGAAACCTGGGAGTCCCGATAGTTTCCTTTTCCCTGAAGCGGTCATCAGGGAAAAAGTGCGGCAGGCGAAGGCCAGGAGGGTTTCTGAAATCTGCACGGTGAGTGGGCTTCATCCTGATTTCAATGCCGACAGCTACCTTGCCATAATACAGCTCATCAGGGAGGAGGCGCCTGGTATTCATATCCATGCCTCCAACCCGATGGAGGTTTCCTACGCAGCCCGCAAGAGCGGTTGTACGACCAGGGCCGTGCTATCCGCCATGAAAGATGCCGGTCTCGGGTCCCTTTGCGGAACGGCGGCTGAAATCCTCGTCGACCGGGTCAGGGAGCAGATTTGTCCCCAGAAGATATCCACGGCGGAATGGATCAGGATCATCAGGGAGGCCCATGCTCTTGGCATCCCAACGACCGCGACCATCATGTACGGGCACTGCGAGTCGGACCAGGACAGGGCGGTACACCTTGGGATCATCAGGGACATCCAGGACGGTACGGGTGGTTTCACCGAGTTCGTCCCGCTATCATTCGTCCACCCGGCAACCCGGCTCTTCCTTGAAGGGAGAGCCCGTGCGGGTGCGACCGGGCGGGAGGATATCCTCATGATAGCCGTATCGAGGCTGTTTTTAGATAATTTCAGGAATATCCAGGTGTCCTGGGTCAAGGAAGGAACGAAGATGGCACAGGTGCTCCTGGCATCGGGGGGAAATGACCTCGGGGGCACGATGTACGAAGAGAGCATCTCAAAGGGTGCAGGAGCCACCGGAACCGATTTTCTCGATCCCGTTGAAATGGAGCGCATGGCCCTTGACCTTGGCAGGGACTTCGCCGAAAGGACGACCCTTTATGCACCAGTTCGTCCCGGAAGGAACGCTCCGCTTCAGTGACTTTTCTTTTTATAGAGCCTTACAATTCTTTCGGACGTTTCCCTGGCCTTTTCAATGGCCCCCTTGTCCTTCAGGACATCTCCGGGGTGGTATCCCTTTCCGAGGACATATCCCATCGAGTTGAACTCATGCGTGGAGAGGAATCCCTCGAGGGTTTCAAGGGTCCGCTCCCCCCCCCTGTCCGCGCAGACCGCGACGGCAACACCGCCTCTCCCTGCAAGCTTCCGGTCATGGTAGAGTGAATAGGTCCTGTCAATGAAATTCTTCAGCTGGCCACAGACGTCAAAGTAATAGGCAGGTGAACCGAGTACCAGGACGTCGCATTCAAGTATCCTGTGTGCGATATCACTCCAGTCATCCTCCTCGAAGATGCACCATTTCTTTTTTTTGCATTTTTCGCATCCTCTGCAGGGCAGGATCTGCTTGCCTGCCAGGCTTATGAACTCGGTGGAGATCTCCTCCATCTTGTGATGGTCTATTCCTTCAAGGATTTTCTGTACCAGCAGCGCTGTGTTGCCTTCAGGCCTCATGCTGCCGGAGATGCCAAGGACATGCATGGATCTATCCTCATCCCCCACGGTAATCAAGCATTGTGATGAAGACCCTGTGGCAGAGGTGGTCGCATGCATTCTGAACTGCATCGACAGGAAAGACAGGGAATGAGAAGAGATGCGACATGCAGTCACAATCGGAAGAACCAAAACCAGGGACCGGTTTTCCGGGTATCCGGCCTGCCAGCATGCACTCTGCCCGGGTGCGTGAAGGGATCCGGGCAACAGCTTCAAGCCTGCAGAGGGGATGGAGGAGGAGATAATCGATGTGCCACCTGGGAGGACGGTTCTTCAGGTTGTACAGCCTGATGTGGCGTTCGGCCCGGATGAGTCCTCCCGGACCGAGCGCCGAGCCTACATAGACATGCCAGCCGGCAGGAAAGACGCAGTCTCCGAGCGCTCCCACCGGCATCTCGAGGAGCGGGTTCCGGATGATCAGACAGTACGTTCCTGGTTCCATTCAACAGTACAGCTCCCTCATAAGGGATCCTGCAGCCTGGATATCCCCTGCGCCCCCCACCTCCCTGGGCTCGCCATGTCCCGGGTAGAGGCCGGTCACCTCCAGGGTTTCCAGCCTTTCGAGGGACAGCCGGAGATCCCTGGCACTTCCTCCGGGGAAGTCAAACCTTCCGAAGGCTCCGTCAGTAAAAACGGTATCGCCCGAGATAAGGATCCCGGATTCCCTGTCGTAAAGGCAGATGCTGCCCGGGGTATGCCCGGGTGTGTGAAGAACCGTGAATCCTGCCACAGAATCCCCATCATTCAGAATAATATCCGGATGAATTCCCGGCGGGTGTGCGCCAAAGTGTGAAGCCAGGCTGAAGCGGTCATCCAGGAGGGCATGGGCATCTGCTCCGTGGATGCATATCCGTGCGCCTGATAAACGGGCTAACTCTCCCAAATGCGCGATATGGTCGAAGTGCCCGTGGGTCAGGACGATACGGGTAATCCGGTCAAGATAGGGTTCGAGAATCCTGGGCGGCACACCTGCATCGACAAGGACACAGCCACATACGTATGCATTGGCGAACATGCCCTGTCCTGGGATCCATAGCACCTTCATGCAGAATATTAAGGAATCCAGTCTACATCTCTGTTATGTATCGCCTGATTTACGAGTGTGCAAAAGGTGCCCCGCCACCAGAGGTCGAGGCATTCGCACGCGAGGAGGGCCTGCTTCCACGCCATGCGGCACGGGCAGTAGCCCGGGGCAGGATAGTCCTACCCTCCAACCCCAGGCGCCCCCACCGGCTCTGCGCAATCGGGGAGGGATGCAGAGTGAAGGTCAATGTCAACATCGGGACCTCCTCACCCGTATGCAACCCCGGGACCGAGCTTGAGAAAGCCAGGGCTGCCCTTTCCAACGGCGCCGATGCCCTTATGGACCTGTCGACCGGGGGTGACCTGAAGGAGATCAGGCGCCTCATACTCGGGCTGGATGCCCCGGTCGGTACGGTGCCGATCTATGATACGCTCTTCTCGGTAATCCGGGACCATTGCCGCGAAGGAGTCGATTTCCTGACCCTTCACTGCGGTGTTACGTCCCGGGCCCTCGAGTCGCTCCGGAGAGACCCGCGTATGCTCGGTGTGGTAAGCCGTGGAGGTGCGTTTCACGTCGCGATGATGGTGGAACAGGGTGTTGAAAATCCCCTCTATGCCGAGTTCGATTATCTCCTCGAGATCCTGGCCGAGTATGGTGTCGTAGCCAGCCTTGGTGACGGGATGCGCCCGGGGTGTCTCCAGGACTCGGCCCGGCAGGCGAAATCGGTTGAATATCTTACGCTTGGTGAACTGGCCCGAAGAGCACAGGAAGCCGGTGTTCAGCGGATGATCGAAGGCCCCGGGCACCTCCCCCTCGACCATATCGAGCATAACGTGAAAATGATCAAGGAACTCACCGACAACGCACCTCTGTACCTGCTCGGTCCCCTCGTCACCGACATCGCCCCGGGGTATGACCATGTCGTGGGAGCGGTCGGAGGGGCTGTGGCCTGTATGCATGGCGCCGATTTCCTCTGCATGGTCTCCCCGAGCGAACACCTCGCCCTGCCAGGTGTTCAGGAGATCATCGAAGGGACCAGGGTCTCAAAGATTGCGGCCCATATCGGGGACCTTGTCCGTCAGGACGAGGGATACCGTGACCCCAGGGAGGTGCGCATGGCTGAGGCCAGGAGAAGGCTTGACTGGAAAGGCCAGTGGGAAGTGGCACTTTTTCCTGATGTGGCCAGGGGTATCCACGAACGGGACGGGGATATGGAGACCTGTTCGATGTGCGGGGACCTCTGTGCTATACGTGTTGTCCGCGATGCGCTTGGTATGAAGGACGGTGAAAAGAGATCTAAGCCTTCAGGATCCTGACCGCAAGGAGGGCTGCATTTCCGCCGTTGTCGACTCCGACACAGGCCACCGGTACCCCACGGGGCATCTGGACGATTGAAAGAAGGGCATCGATCCCCATGAGGGTGCCTGAAACCGGTACACCGATCACCGGTTTATCCGTTTTTGAAGCGATTACTCCTGGAAGGGCAGCAGACAGACCTGCTATGGCAATGAAGACCCTTGCTTCGCTGTTTTTGATGTACCTGTCCAGGGTGTCCGGGTCGCGGTGCGCCGACAGGACCTTCATATCGTACGTGATCCGGTATTCATCAAGGACTGCGGCTGCCTTGTCGGCAACGCGGGCATCCGATGCAGATCCAGATATGATTGCCACGTCGACCATGCGGGTTATCCAAACCTATATTCCGCTTTTCAAGATATATGAATACGGATCTCCATGGAAAAAGAACCACTCCTGATGCTTCCCGGGCCGGTGCCGGTCCCTGAACGGGTCAGGGCGGCAATGGTCAGGCAGGCAATAAACCACCGCGGCGCCGAGTTCGGGGCCGCCTATGCAGCCTGTGTCGCGACATTGAAGAAACTTTTCGGCACAAACAATGACCTTTTCATTATTAGCGGGTCGGGAACAGCAGGGATGGAAGCTGCCGTGAGTAATTTCGGCAGGGACAGGAAGATGGCGAGCCTCATCAACGGGAAATTCGGAGAGAGGCTCTGGAAAATCGGGCAGCGTTACGGGAGTGTAACCGCCATCCAGTCCGACTGGGGGACTCCCATGAACCTCGCCGCGCTTGAGTCCGCCCTCGAGGAGGGAGCAGAGGTCGTGACGATGGTCCACAACGAGACATCTGCAGGGATCAGGAACCCGGCACAGGAAGTCGGCAGGTTGACACGGAAACATGATGCCCTGTTCATCATGGACGGTGTCACCTCGATCGGGGGTGACCTCGTTGAGGTGGACCGGTGGGGTGTGGACGTTGCCATCGTCGGCTCACAGAAATGCCTTGCCGCTCCTGCCGGCCTTGCCGCGGTGTCGGTCAGCCCCCGGGCATGGGACCGGATAGGAAAGGACCTGCCTTATTACCTTGATCTTGCGGCATACAGGAAGAATGCTGCGAACTCACCCATGGAAACGCCTTATACACCTGCAGTGCCGCTGTTTATCGCATTAAAGGAGGCCTGCGCTATCATTGAGGAGGAAGGCATCGAGAACCGGGTGCACCGCCACAGGCAGATGGCCCGGGCGGTCAGGGCCGCAGCAGGAGCGTGGGGTCTTCCCCTGTTCCCGAAGATCGATGCCGTGCATGCCTACAGCGAGACAGTTTCAGCCATTTGCATTCCTGATGGCATCTCCGACAAGGATATGAGAGGTACTGTAAAGAAACTGGGTATTGAGATAGCCGGCGGGCAGGACCACCTGAAGGGGAAGATTTTCCGCATAGGTCATATGGGGGCCGTTGGAGCTCCCGAACTGATAGCTACCCTTGGTGCGGTGCAGTATACGCTTCGTAAGTGCGGGCTGAAACCGGTGGATGACGGTGTTATGGCTGCCTGCGAGGTGCTGGGATGAAGATCGGCATCGCCGATACGACATTTGCACGCGTAAATATGGGCGGCATCGCCATAGATGAGATTAAAAAGCATGCATCGGTCGCAATAGAACGTTCGACCGTACCTGGTATCAAGGACCTCCCGGTTGCCTGCAAGAGGCTTATCGAGGACAAACGGTGCGATATCGTCATGGCGCTTGGCATGCCGGGTGGCAAGGAGAAGGATCGGCTTTGTGCCCATGAGGCATCACAGGGACTGATATCCTGCCAGCTCATGACGAACAGGCATATTATTGAGGTCTTTGTTCACGAGGACGAAGCGGGTGATGATCAGGAACTCGCATGGCTTGCAGAGCAGCGGACGAGGGAACATGCAGTGAATGCGCTCCTGATTGCATTGCGGCCCGATGAACTCATCAGGATGGCAGGGACGGGACAGCGCCAGGGCTTTCCTGATGCCGGCCCTGCACGGAAATGATGATAAGGAAAACCGGATGAAAAAGGAGGATTGGGTATGAGTATCAAACTAGGTTTCGTCGTATCGGAATTCAACAGGGATATCACCTATATGATGGAGGTAGAGGGAAAGGAACACGCATCATTCCTGGGTGCCGAGGTCACGGAGGTGTTCTACGTCCCCGGGGCCTATGACATGCCCCTTGCGGTAAAGCGGATGCTGAAGACAAAAAAAGTCGATGCCGTGGTAACGATCGGCTGCGTCATCGAAGGGGCGACCCAGCATGATGAGATCGTCGTGCAACATGCAGCGCGCAAGATAATCGACCTTTCCCTTGAGTATGACAAGCCGGTCACGCTTGGCATATCGGGCCCCGGAATGACCCGCATGGAGGCGACCGAGCGGATAGACTATGCCAAGCGTGCCGTTGAGTCCGCCGTCAAGATGATCCAGCGGTTGCAATGAGATCACTCTCGGGAAAGGTGGCTGGGATAGCGCCGTCCGCAACAATCGCCATCTCGAACCTTGCAAAGAAAATGCAGCGCGAGGGGACGGATGTGATAAGCCTCTCGATAGGCGAGCCTGATTTCGACACCCCGAGGCATATCAGCGATGCATGCATTGCTGCCATCGGGAGAGGGGAGACCCACTACGCTCAAAGTGACGGGATACCCGAGCTCAGGTCCGCCATAGCCACGAAAATTTCCAGGGATAATGGTTTCAGGTGCACTCCTGAAGAAGTCATCGTAACATGCGGTGCAAAGGACGCTATCCATGAAGCTATGCAGGCGGTCCTGAACCCTGGTGATGAAGTCCTCATCCCCGACCCTTCCTGGGTGAGCTACGAACCGTGTGTTCAGATTGCCGGTGGAAAAGCAGTCCATCATCTCCTGGACCTTGATACGTTCCAGGTGGATGACACACTCCTTGAAAGAGTCAGTCCGAACACGAGGATGATCGTGCTGAACAGCCCGTCAAACCCGTCGGGAGTGGTCCTTTCTGACGCTTCCCTTAAACTGGTCGCGGATATGGCCGAGGATTTCGATCTTTTCGTGTTGTCGGACGAGATCTATGAAAAACTGGTTTACGGAAAGAAACACAGGTCCTTTGCCTCACTGGACGGCATGGAGAGCCGTACTATTACAATTAACGGTTTTTCCAAGGCATATGCGATGACCGGCTGGCGGCTCGGCTATGCAGTGGCTCCCCCGGAAATAATCAGGTACATGTCGAAGGTCCAGCAGCATACTGTTTCCCAGGCAACGACCTTTGTCATGTGGGGCGGGGTAGCGGCACTAACCGGTGATCAGAGCCCCGTGGAGAGGATGAGGCAGGAATTCGACCGTCGCCGTCTCTTTGTCACGAAGGAACTCACATCCATGGGACTCAGATGTGCACCGGCTGATGGTGCCTTCTACGCATTTGCCCGGATAGAGGGTGATGACATGGAGGTATCCAGGACCTGGCTTGAAAAGGCCCACGTGGCAGTAACCCCGGGAGAGGCCTTTTTAGCACCCGGATGGGTACGGATCTCCTATGCGACATCCATGGAACGTCTCCGGGAGGCAATGGACCGGATAAGACCGTTCTGCTAATAGGTTTTTGATTGAAATTCACCGCCCTGTATTTTTTTAGACAGGAATTGGGCGTCCATATGGATAAGAAGGATCAGACGACCAGAAACCTCTTCACGCCTGGTGACAGACTGAGGACTACATGACGGCGGCTGACCTATCGACAATACCCACCAGGTGTCTGTTGCTTGTCCTGGTATCAGGAATGGCACTGGTGGCTGCCTCAGCAGCAGCCGACGGGTGTACCAGTTGCCAGAACCCGTTTCCCCTGACTGCCGGATTTATTGGTACACCCTCATCAGGAGGAGCGCCCCTCACGGTACAGTTCCTTGATACTACAACGCAGTTCCCGGACACATGGAGCTGGAACTTCGGGGACGGCACGACCTCGCGTGAACAGAACCCGGTCCATACCTATCAGGTGCCGGGGACGTACCATGTTAGCCTTACCGCGTCCAAGGGAAGAGTGCAGGATCTGGTTGTGCGTGACGAATATATCCAGGTTACCGGCACGGTACGGTCAGCCAGTGCGACAATGACTCCAAACCGGGTTGCCACCCCGGCGCCGAAGGCCACCCCTGTCACAGGCTCTTCAGGTTCAGATGGGGCACTGAATGCAGAATTCAATGTAAAACCAACCTCTGGTACTGCTCCCCTCTCAGTTACATTCACCGACCGGTCATCGGGATCGATCACCACCCGGGTCTTTGATTTCGGCGACGGAACGAACTCGACGGCGAGGGACCCGGTTCATATCTACACACAACCCGGGAAGTACACCGTCACTCTCTTCATCTCCGGTCCGGGCGGGGCCTCAGTCAAACAACTGATCAATGGCATCACCGTACGCGAAGGAGCGGCTGCAACGGTGAAAACTCCATCTATAACAAAAAATCCCACCCCGACAAGGACAATTGTACCACAGAAAACCGCATCACCCGCCAAAGGGACAAAAGTTACCTACATCTCCTTCAACCCCAGGGCACTGTTCGGGAGGTGATTCTGGGATCATCCCCCCCTGGGAAATCTTTTGGAAGTCCTTCTCCTGCGCCGTGTATTGATAATTGATTTCCGTATCCAGGTTAGATTACTGCATTTCACCAGACCCGTTTCAGATAGCCCCATGAAGCAGAAAGAAACTGTCCTTTTCATCTGCAGTCACAATGCCGCCCGGTCACAGATGGCTGAAGGGTACCTCAGGGCACGATATGGTGAACGATACGAGGTCTTTTCTGCAGGAATCCATCCAAGCAGGGTGAGTAATACCGCAATCATGCTCATGAAGGAGGTAGGCGTCGATATATCCGGACAACGATCAAAAAATATTACAGAATTTTCTGAGCAGACCATTGATTATGTGGTTACGGTTTGCGATGAGGCGATTGAAGAATGCCCGGTTTTTCCACGGGCAGGAAAAAAGATACACGCCGGGTTCCCGAACCCTGCCGCTTTGTCCGGGCCTGATGAAGATGTCCTGATAAAATTCCGCAGGATCAGGGATGATATTATGACCTTCATCGACAACGAGTTCGGGTCAACCCGGGATGACCTATGGAGGCGCGGGGATACCCATGGTTTATCTGAAGAGCGGCCCTTGGGAGACGAGAACCCTCATAATTAAGGTGGGACGGGCTGGAATTTGTATCGGCAGGTTAAATTCTGCCGGAAAAGAAAACCTATTTTATCGTGTCTATGGTCTTGATCTCGACCGGAGTCCCCCAGCTGGAGCTGGTAATGATATCAGGCCGTAAAGCTGCCGTGAAGTTCACCCTGAGCTTGTCTTCGCTGTATTCCCTGGGAAGGTTCTGAGGGAGGTACCGGGAACCATCATCCGCAAGAATACCGTAAAAACCTCCTTCGAGGTCGTTATACAGGACGATGCCCCTTGACCTGACAAGGGTATGCTGGGTCGATCCCGATCCGTTCACCGGCGTCAGCTCCACACGACCAACTTTATTTTTATTCACGAACACAATGCCGGTAACACGCTCTGTCTGGTTCTGTTCATCCACACGGTCCCGCTCAAAAGTAACATTGACATACCAGCACCCCACGCATGTTCCTTTTGCCGTAGAGGTGACCGAGAGACCGTCCCCGTTGTAGATTAAATATTCGGGCATGCTTCTGACAAAGTCAAGTGCAGCGCGAATTGCGGCATCCACGGTGTATGGGTCATTCCTGCCGGTTGCGCCCATTGGTGCGTGTGGCACCATGACGGCTCCTGTGATGACGATGCAGACGACCAGGATCCCAATTCCAATCAGCTGCCGGTCCATTATCTCTCCCTTCAACCTGAGCTCATAAGATTATTTCGGATAAATTCCTTAATTCAGACCCTGCTGGCGACCAGCGATCGAAAGGTATTAACTGGATGCGCGAGCAGCTCTTTTAGGCTTCGAAAATCCGGGAAAATAAAATTAAGGACATTCTGGGGGAAATTACGGACATCCTGTCACCGGGGCGGGGTTCCGCAGCAGATCCCGGAAAAACCAGGGTTCACATAAGCCGTCTGGAGGGAGGCATGCCATGATCACAATCTACCGGAGAAATGGCAACGGGCTTTCTATTCTTGATACCTATGAACCCGGGGCCTGGGTGAGCGTCATCAACCCAAGTGAAAAGGAACTGGACTCCCTTACAACCCAGTTTGGTATACCCATCGATTTTTTCACGGATCCGCTTGATGTCGATGAAAGGGCACGGATAGAACGGGACGGAGGGGCCCTCCTCATCGTGATGCGGACTCCCCGCAAAGAGCCCGAGGATGCAGATATTCCTTTTATAACCCTGCCCATAGGGATTATCCTGGTGGAAGACCTGACCATCACCGTCACCCTGACCGAGGTCGAGGTCATCCAGAGCTTTATCGAAGGACGGGTCAGGTCTTTCCTGCCTTCGGAACGTGAACGGTTTGTCCTGCTCATCTGTCTTCGGAACGCCCTCCTTTTCATGAGGTACTTAAAGGAAATCAACCGCATGACCAACCAGATGGAGAACGCAATTCACCGGGCGATGAAGAACGAACAGTTGATCAACCTCCTCAACCTGGAAAAGAGCCTTGTTTTTTTCACGACATCGCTCCGTTCAAACGCCATCATGATGGAAAAGTTCCACAACATGCAGTGCCTGCGGCTTGGGGAGGAAGAGAAGGACCTGTACGATGAAACGGTCATTGAGAGCCGGCAGGCCCTTGAAATGGCCAATATTTACATGAGTATCCTGACCGGGATGATGGGAGCGTTTGCATCGGTCATCTCCAACAATGTCTCGGTAGTCATGAAGTTCCTTACTGCGGTAACGATCCTCCTCATGATACCGACGCTCATCGCAAGCATGTACGGCATGAATGTCAACCTCCCGTTCCAGGAATCTCCCCATGCGTTTCCAATAATAATGGTTATGGCAATCGCGATCTCAATCGCCGGCTTCCTTGTTTTCAGAAAGAAGGAGATGTGGTGAAACAAGCAGGGATCAGGGCATACAGGACCGATCCATCAATTTTGGCACGATATCGGTCATACAAGTATTTATTTGACCAGGGATAAGCTGTGTGTGCAGCTGATATGTCATGACCGAAACAACATGGGACCTCCTTCTCAATCCTGACCGGTTTTTTGCTAAAATGGCACAAACTCCCCCCAGATTCAAAGTGCCCGCCATCATTGTCGGTGTTGCTGCGGTCTTCGCCGGGGTGTACGCCTTTATGACGAGTTCTGTCACGGCACGTATTTTTTCGGGCCAGGCCGCCCAGATGGGGGGAATTATTGGGGCTTTCGGGGGAATATCCGGCTTTATCGCCCAGTTCATCATGTGGCTGGTCGTTTCCGTGGTCTTTTTCGTTCTCAGCATGGCCGTCTCCGGTAAGGGCCCATTTTTAAAAACTCTCGAGATAACCGGCTACGGAATGGTTCCTATGATCATTGCCAACGGGATAGAGGCCATGTTGGCCATGGTCTACCTGCCATCAGTCCGGGTTAACCCGGTAACCTCGATGGACCCGACAGTGATGACATCTGCCGTGACAAGGTTGATGCAGGATCCTTCCATGCGGGCGCTTTCGCTGTCATCCACCCTGGTTATGGTGGTATTCCTCATCTGGTCGGCAAACCTCTGGATATTTGGCATGAAACATGCGAGGGGGCTGACCCTGAAGCACGCATCCCTCTGTGTTGCCATCCCTGTCGGCATCTACATCGCGGCAACAGCTGCCTTCTACCTGATGGGACAGAACGGAGTATGATATGAGCGCAAAGGATTTCTTCAGGTTGTTCCTGTCGATTGCAGCCATCTGCGTATTGGTAGTTTCTTTTGGCCAGGCCGAACTGCCCCTCCCCGGAGACCAGGCCGCCGCCCAGGTGACGGTTACCTCAGTGAACGTATACCCCGGTGAATTTTTTCCTTATGATACCGGGACGGTCTCAATAACTGTTAAAAATACAGGAACCAGCCCGGTAGCAATCCGCAGGGCGACGATTTATGATAACAACTTCGTTGTCGAGGAGGGCAACTACGACTCCGTAGGTCTCCTTGGTGCCGGTAACTCGATGACATTTACCTTCACCATCTCCGCGAAGGCCCAGAGTGGCATTTTTTACCCCGTTTTCTCGATGGATTTCCGTGATTCAGGTTTCCTCCGCTACCCGATCAAGATCCTCGTCAAGGACACCCAGCTCTCAGTATCAATCCAGGACCGGCCCGATTCATTCACCGTGGGAAAAAAGGATAAGGTAGGGATCCTGATTGGCAATCCCCGTGACAATACCGTGGAAAGTGTCTCTGTGACCCCTGAAGGGAAAAATTTTGATAGCATCCCCTCAGGAGTGTTCATCGGTACCCTGGACCCGAACAATGCAACGACAGCGACATTTACCATAACCCCTGCCGTTGATGCAAACATAACATTCCGGGTATCCTACAAGAACGGTGTCAATGACCACAGTCTCACCGTTCCCCTCCCCCTCGTGATGGGGACAAGCAAGACGAGCCCTAACCCTGTCATCTCAAATATTGCCGTCAAGGAAGAGGGAGGGTATTACAGGGTCACGGGGGACGTCACCAACGCCGGGCTCGAGGATGCGAAAGCCGTGATCATCACGTCTTCTCAACCCGCCGTGCCCATCGACCCTTTCAAGGTTAATGTTGTCGGTTCGCTGAAACCCGATGACTTTTCAAGCTTTGAAGTGACCTTTAAATCGGAAAATAACCCATCAGTTCCCCTTATAATAGATTACAAGGACAGCGATGGGAACCCCTATACGAACCGGATGATGGTTGATCTCCCTGATGGAAACACCACGGCCGGAAAGACAAGTGCTGATTTGCCGGTCCTTCCCCTTGCCATCGTTGCAGCCGCCACCGTCCTCGTGGGAGCAATAGTGTTCGTTTCGTGGCGCCACCGGGGATCCTCGTGAACGGCGGGACGCCTCTTATCGAGTTTGAACGGGTTAGCAAGGTATACCCTCATCCTGCAGGAAATGTGGTAGCCCTTGACAACGTGACGCTCTCAATCATGACGGGCGAGTTTGTCGCCATCATGGGTCCGTCAGGTTCCGGGAAATCCACGCTGCTCAACCTCATAGGCGGGCTTGATGTCCCTTCCACCGGTATCCTCAAAATCGAAGGGGCCGATGTGTCGACACTCACTGATGACCAGCTGACGGATCTTAGGCGTGACCGGATAGGTTTCATTTTTCAACAGTTCAACCTGTTTCCCCTGCTCACGGCAAAGGAGAATATCGAGTTTCCAATCATGCTCGCCTGTGGAAAGAAGGAGTGCGGTGAAAGACCCAGACAGCTGTTCAGCGCCGTTGACCTCCCTGAAGACAGCTATGAACGCAGACCTTCCGAGCTGTCCGGTGGGCAACAGCAGAGGGTAGCGATCGCACGCGCCCTGATCAACGACCCTGCCCTCCTCCTGTGTGATGAACCCACGGGAAACCTCGATACCAGGACTGGCACGGGTATCATGGAGCTCCTGCTCGATATGAACCGGCGTGGAAAGACCATCGTGATGGTCACACACGACCCGAAGATCGCCGAGTTCGCTGAAAGGACCATACATATTCGCGACGGGAGGGTCGAATGATCTTTTTTGAACTTGCAAAACGGAACCTGAAGCTTCATCTGTTCAGGTCAATCCTTGCTGTCCTCGGAGTAATCATCGGGGTGACCTCCATTACCGCAATGGGGATCCTTGGTGCAGGTATCGTCCTGTTCATCTCTGAAGACCTCACGAAGGTGAGTGATACCCTGGTGGTTACCCCTCATGTAGGAGGTGCGATGGGTTTTTCCAGCGCGAATGACCGGATTAATGACCGGCAGTTCGAACAGATCAAGCGTGCGGCAGCCCCGAGCCTCGCCGTACCGGTATACCAGACGAGCGACCGGATGTCAGTTGGCTCTGAGGAAACAGCAGGGATCATCTATGGCCTTGACCCGAAGGACATGCCGGTTTTTCTGGAGATAAAGGACGGCAGCATGCTCAGGGGCTCTTCGGGTGCCATGGTCGGGTCCCGCTTCGCTGAAGACAATAAGCTCAAGGTCGGGAGCCTCATCGGGATCAGGGACAAGGGAACGCTCCGTGTATCAGCTATCCTCAAGGAACGGGGAATGGGCTTCGATATTAACCCTGATTACGGTATCGTTGTTTCGTCGAAATGGTTCCAGGATTC
>CAZGXZ010000035.1:0-2344 GCA_964530035.1 uncultured Methanoregulaceae archaeon | reverse complement strand
CAGGATTCGTACGACCGGAAGGAATATGACTCGGTTATCGTGAAGGTAAAAAGCCTGGACGAGATTGATTCCACGAAGAAAGCCGTTGAAAAAGCGCTGAACCGGGGAAAGGAAACGGTGGTCGATGTTGTTGATACGAGGAAGATCATGGAGACCATTCTCGACTCGTTCAGCAGGATATCACTCTTTACGACTGCCATTGGCGGCATATCCCTCGTCGTAGCGGGTGTGAGCATATTAAACGTCATGCTCATGTCGGTCACGGAAAGGACCCGTGAAATCGGGATAATGCGAAGTATCGGAGCAAAAAGGAAGGAGGTCAGGCGGATGTTCCTCTACGAGGCCCTCCTTCTCGGGTTGATAGGGAGCAGTATTGGGGCAGTTTTATCGATATTTGCCGGGCTTCTGGTGTCCCAGGTAATGCTCCAGACGACCCGCTTCGTATTTGCACCGTCCAGCATGATCTATATCCTGTACGGAATGGCATTCGGGGTCGGGACTTGTCTCGTATCGGGGCTCTACCCAGCCTGGAAAGCATCGGACCTGAACCCTATCGAAGCGTTACGACATGAATAAACCCTCATTCACTACCATTTCGAGGCCTTATCAATTCCCTCTCTCCTTTAATTCATAGATTCATGCAGAAATGTGACCTGTTGTTGAGACATGGTTCCCTTGTTTCAGAGGAGAAGAAAGATCCGCGACACACGGAAATCAGGAGATGGGAACCTTTTTTCCTTTCCCGGGAAGATTCTATTGATACGAATCAGGGGATCAAGGGTGACTGAAACAGTCCTGGGCATGAAGTGCAGGGAGAATGCGGAGTGAGGAGAAGGACCGTGCACTTCGTAAAAAAGGTCTTGCTTTTCCTCTATGAATGACAAATGGCTCTTTCAAGCCTCCAACGTTCCAGGAACCGCGGTCTTTTTCCTCGATGCCGGACTCCGTATCCTTGGCCAGTCCGGCAGGGCGTCCGAGACGACAGGCCTTTCCCCCGGGGAAGTCACGGGAAAACGCCTGGATGAAGTTGCACCCCTGAAGGAGGTGGTGTCCTCGCTTCAGGGCCACCTATTGGAAACCGGCCCCATCGGAAGGATAACCATTCCTGTGCACAACAACAGGCTGCATTTTGCCTATCGTCTCTGGAGTATATCCCGTGAAACCGGAGGAAAGGCTGAATATGCCCTTTTTCTGATGGATGTAACCCCTCTTTTCATAACGATCGATGGCCTTGCAAGGGGTGGAAAGAAGTCCTCCCTCATAACCAGCGTAGTCAGACATGACATCCAGAACCAGATTACCGCACTCCTTGGCTATATCGAACTGTCACTCGACATGGTGCCTGACGATCAGGATGAAATGAAGACTTTTCTGGAACGGTGCCTCCAGTCTGCCATAACCATCCAACGCCAGGTCACCTACACGCGTGAGTTCAAGGAGCTCGGTGTTGCAGACCCCGGCTGGAAAGGCCTTCATGAAATCTTTGCAGATGCCATTGAGGAACGAGCAGTCGATCCGGGAAGAGTCGTGAATACAGCCGGCTTTTACGAGGTGTTCACTGACATAACCCTCCAGAAGGCGTTCGCAGTACTTCTTGACCACAGTTTCCGAAATGGTATACCGGCTACGACCGTCAGGTTCCGTACCCGGGAGGAGAATGGCAAACTGTTCATTGAGTACAGGGATGAATGCATCGGGAACGGGGAAGCGACGAAATCTGGCAGCCAGCAGAAGTCAGGCAGGCCGTATGCACTCAGGGTGTCAGACATGCGGGAGGTCCTGTTGATATCGGGGTTTGAACTCTGTGAAAGGACTGTCCCTGGGGAAAGGCCCTGGTACGAGGTCTCTATTCCCGGCGATGCATTCCGCACCAGTGGACAATGACACAGGAAGCCCCCACTTCCTGGAAACCGTCTCCTCTGACTTAGGATAAACCGGACTGCTTACGCTCTCGCGGGTATGCAGATTATGGGCCCCCGATCAGCAGGATCCAGGAAAAAAGCGGTTCATACAGTGAATTTTCCTTGCATAATGGCTGTTCATGGTCCGTGCCCCTTTTCCCTGACCATTTTGATTGCTCGTACGACCTCTTCCCCTTTGAACCTGGCGTCGTTTAGTGCCGTAGGATGACCCCCAATCCCGTGGTACACATCAAGGTTGTTGGCGATGATGTTGTCGTAGTATTCGAACCCCATGGTGTTGAAAAAAGCGGTAATCATCGGGAATGCACTGTCAAAGACATTATCCCATGAAGAACCCGCCGTAGATATGAAAATCCCCTTGTGTCCCACGGTATGGGCCGTGGTGAAAAACCGCGTCTTCAGGATGAACTTCTGTGCCCAGA
>CAZGXZ010000034.1:0-17730 GCA_964530035.1 uncultured Methanoregulaceae archaeon | reverse complement strand
CGAGGGTTCAATTCCCTCCAACGGCTTAAAAAGACCTTTTTTATTCAAAACCAGTTGTTGCATGATTCTCTTCTTGGTTCTTCTGGATTATGTTATTCGAATGGAAGAAATAATGCTGAATCATTTTCTCCAGAAAAGAATACACCGTTTTGTATCTTTCAGACAGGTGAATGATATACCAACTGCGTAACTCCTTCAATAGTGAAGGCAAATCCTGAAGAGAATCTCACATGACTGTCTTCGTATTCGTCCACGGCGGGGATGTCTCGACTGAGACCTGGAACCGCCTGTCCCGGGGTGCTCCCGTCCAAACAGCAAACGGCCGGCTCGGGGGAAGGGTCTGGGAAAACGTGACCAGGGAGCTCCGGGCGAACGGCCACAGGACCTTCGCCCCGACCCTCATCGACGAGCATACCTGCAACCTGCACGGACATATCGAACAGGTCTGCCTGATGATCGCCGCCCACGCCCTCAGGGACATCACCCTGGTGGGGCATAGCTACGGAGGGATGGTCATCACCGGCGTTGCCTCGCTCATTCCGGAGACCATCCGCCGCCTGGTATACCTGGATGCAGCCGTCCCGGAACCCGGGCAGTCGCTTTTCGACCTTCTGGCTGAAAGCGGGCAGGACCCCCTGGCATCCATTCCCGGCCTGGAACCCGCCATGGCATACGTCGATAAACTCTGGTTCGACCCGGAAAAGGTGCATCCTGTGGAGAAGGTCTTCATCCGCTGCATGAAAAGCGAGCTTGCCGGTTTCATCACGGTTTCCCTGAAAAGAATTGAGAGGGACCGGGAGAGGTGGACGCTCCTGGACCTGCCGGCGGGCCATGTCTGCCAGGCGACCCATTCCGGGGAACTGGCCCGCCTCCTCCTCGAAATGACCTGATTGAACGGCGTGAGATGAAGAAAACCTCCATTGCGGAAGAAAACAGGCAGGGGACAGGGGATAATCCTCCTGGTCCTCTTCGTTATTAATGATATTCAGCCCTGTTTCGGCCTTCCGATACCGATCTGCATCAGGTCCTGGCCGATGATCAGCTTCCCGGTCAGGTTCCTCTTCGCCTCGATCAGGTGTCCGTTCGGTGTGTTCCCCGGGACGAGATGGTACAGGACGAGGGTGTTCACATTGCAGTCGGTGGCGACCTGTCCGACTTCATCGATGGTCGTATGCGAGTTGAGCATATGTTCCTTTAAGGCATACATCCGGGTCCCGTTCGCCGGGTTACCGAACTTCTTGTTAATCCATGCCCGGTCGATGACCTCGTGGACAAGGACGTCAGAGCCGTTTGCCAGCTTCTGGAGGTTTCCTTTCGTGTTTTTCCCGGTATCGCCGGAGAACGTGACCGACCCGTCGGCCGTGTCGAACCGGTAGGCAAAGGCCGGGAACACCTGGTGGTGGTCGACCAGGGTGCAGGTGACCCTTACCAGGTCATCGCGGTACACCTCGAACGGGTCCATGGCCGGGCAGGTGTCGTTGTCAGGGTCAGGGACCGGGACCGGCAGCGGGATGTCCCCGGGTTGTGTCCCGCCGATCTCCGTGACTTTTACGACCTTCGTGAAATCAGGGTAGCCGTTGTCAAGCGTCATGTCGTTGACGGTCTGGGCGAAGGCCTGCATGATGAGGGCGGTCATCTGCCTGGTCCCGGGCGTGGCGGTGATGAGTTCCGGGTCGGAACTATCGGTGTAGACGATGGTCCCGGTGTAGTTGGTCTTGTCGTCCTCCAACTGGCCCCGGTTCGGAGGCCCGAAGACCTGCAGCGGGACGTACTTCACCTGTCCCGTATTGGGGTCAACGGTCCATCCAAGGTTCGCGCCGGGACCGTTCATGAGGAAGTTCGGGTAATCCGCGGTATGGTCCTGGTGGAGGTGCGTCAGGAAGAGTGCCTTGACGTTTTTCAGGAACGTGGGTGATCCGTCCTCGATTTTTCCACCCGGGGTGTTCACGAACGTCCCCGTGTTGAATGCCTCGGACAGCCGGTAGGTGGACCCCTGGCCCATATCGATAATGTAGATGGTGTCTCCCACCACTATGGCAGATGATGAAGTCGCACGCGTGGTCGCCGGCCAGTAGGCGATACCTCCTGTTGTACCAAGGAGCACAAGCCGTGTCCGGTATTTCATCGACCCGGTGTTCGTGATTATCGTCGGCTGGCCCTTCCAGGAGTTCTTCTGCTGGGAAACCGCCTCCTCCTCTTTTTGCAGGCCGGCAGTATCTCCTGGAATCATGTCCAGGTCATCCCCGGGTCCGATGACCGGGGTTTCAGCGGTACCGGTCATGGAAGTACCTGGACCTGATGCGGCCGCAATACCCACGATAATGAGGATTACCAGGAATCCCGTCAGTACGATCCGTCGAGGTGCGTTCATGTCATTCACGCCACTATAAGGAAACATACTATCGGCGTCAGCGGGTTAATGCTTTCGAAATCTCCTAAACCGGTCATCAGCGAGCGGGCTGGACGTTCCGGTAACCCGCGTCCGGCGGGGCCCAAAAGGACTTCTTTTCCTTGAGGCTCATGGTAACTCCGTCATATGGCCTGCTCCCCTCTCCCGGCTTTTTTCCTCCGGGGAGGGATTTTTTTACCATACGGTCATGCCGGACCAGCAAATCCCACCTTCCCTGCCTTATGCCGGGCATAGCCGCCGTGCAGACCTGCTGTGCAAATAACTATAATACGGGGAGATAACCGGTAACCTGTCCTTTGAAGGAGTGCCTTCACAGGGTTATCACGGGGGCTTTGAATGTAGCCCCTGCATGGGGGGTAAGGACAATGACCATTGACAGGAATGCAACAATGCATGTAATGCCGCCAGGAGCTGACTTCACGCTCCACCAGGCGAATGAACTGACGGGCAAGGGACATTTCCAGCAGGCAATAGGATGTTATGACCAGCTGATCCAGGCGGTGCCGGACTTTGCCTGCTTCTGGAACAGCAAGGGAGTGGCCCTCGAAGGACTCAACCGGGTCACCGAGGCGCTGGCATGTTATGAAAAGGCGATCCAGATCGACCCGTTCCATGCCGAGGCATGGTACAACCGGGGCATAGCCCTCCGCCAGTCAGGGCGGGGAAAGGAGAGCGAAAAATGCCAGAAAATTGCCTCCTGCCTTGAACAGGGCCGCGAGGTCGGTTCCTACGCTTCCGCACAGCCGTCGGTTGCGGTACTTGGATAACCCTTTTTGGACCGGTAACCGGCAGCACGTTCCCTGCCCGGGGTCAGGCCCGGGCTGTGTTCATGAGGACATGAAAAAGGCAAAATATTTGTAGCGGTGTATCGTTTCTTCGTATAGGGTTCTCATCAGGGCACGGGTCAGGTTCCCGCGGACCGTACAACCTCCTCCAGGGAGTCCTGGTCCATGAAGGGGTATTCGTCATCAAGCCGGGTTTTCCCGGGCGGCCCCTGGACAACGCTCCGGTACCGGCCAGCCTGTGCCCGCATCTCAAGATATCCGGCCTGCACTTCCCTTCAAAGGTGTGCTGCCATGAGCGGTCGGGGAAAGGCCAGCCGGAACCTGTCTGGTGGGTTGACACATGAAAACTGAGGAACAGTCGATTGAAGAGCTGATGATTGATCTCGAGGATCATGCAGCGGTCGTGCACCGCCTGTGCGTGAAGATCTCGAACAAGGAAAACCTTTCGGACACCGATTATGTCGAGCTGGCGAATGCGAGGAGCATCCTCTGCAACGCGATGGCGTTTATTTCGTCAAAATTTCTCAACGACTTCTGCAGGAACCAGTGCACGGCGGAACACCGCGACAAGTGCATCGGTTATTTCGGGAACGATGCTCCCAAATGCCAGTACTACAATGCTGAAAAGAGTTAGGTGATCTCCTCCCTGCAACGACCGGACGGGTCCCCCATACAGGGAATACAGGTCCGGTGCGAAGGATAGAGCCATCACACCATTTTCAACGCACAGTTATCTTCTGCCGCCATCAGGCCAGCCTGACATACCCTCTCCTGTCCATTTCCAGGATGAAGTCGTTCAGGCGGGAAAAACCGTCGGAGAGCTCTGTCCGGGCCGATGAAAAGTACTCGTCCGAGTCAGACCCGTAGCTGTACGCGTTCACCGCCTTGTAGAGGTCGGAAGAACCCTTCCTGATGGTCCGCACGGCAGAGACGAACTCGTCCCGCTGACTGGCGAGGCCGGGACTCACTCCGAGCGAACCGGTCTTCACCGCCTCTTCACAGTCCTCGTCGAGCTTGTCGAGAAACACTTTTGCCTGGTCGTAGTTCCTGTTCCGGAGGGTTTCGAGGGCCCAGGAGTAGTCATGGCTTATGGTACTGATATGCCCGTTGTCCGTTTTCCCGAACACCCGGTCGATGAACTCCCTGTCAGCGGCGTTGACAAACAGCGCATCGTCCCGGTCGCCGTCACCCGTGGACGAACTGGTCACGGAGCTGTCCTCGACATCCACGAGCGGTGTGTTCTGGTCCCGCGACCTTCCGACCTGTATCCCGTACTGTGCGACAAGCCGTTTCCATGACGTATACGAGGCCGGGTCAAGGGAGTTGTTGTTCGTTTTCGATTTCTCCATGATCGCGATCCACTCATTCCTGTCGCGGAACTCCTCGGAGATACTGGAAAACGACTGTCCGTCTGATATCAAGACCACCTCGGGCATGGAGGTCAGCCGTCCCGCTCCTATGTAATCCTCCTGGTCATCGGTGAGGATCGTGGGTGTGGTCGTCTCGACAAAGGCGTACCCCGTGCCTCTATACGAATATTCCCCGGGTGACCGGACCCCGACCGCCATATGGCTCTCCTGGTCGAAGCGGAAGAGCACGACACCGTACCCCAGTTCCTTTAAGAGGTATGCAGCCAGGAGTGATTTTTCCGAGCAGATACCCCTGTTGTTGAAAAGGACCAGGTAGGGGTAGCGGACCCTCGGGGATTTCGACTCGAGGAGGTCATAGTCGTACGGAATGTTCTGAACAAGGCTGATGGCAATCCTCGCCTGGTCGTCCCTGACCGGGGTCTTGTTCCGGATGGCCGCGACGATTGGTTTGAGTGCCGTGTCCTGTTCGGGGTTGCCAATGAACTTGTTAAAACCGTTTTCCTCGCCCACATAGATGTAGGGGTCGAGCGATTTCAGGGAGAGATAGGTTTTGTTGTCGAGGGAGAACGGTACCGTGTCCTTTTTTCCCCTCAGGACGTATTCAAACTCCCGCCTGATGCCACCCTCCTCGGTGGCAAGGGCCGGCTTCTGCGTCGTTGTTAGAACGGTTACCCTGTTTTCAGGTATCGATACATGACCCGGTGCAGGGGTTGCAACCGTCGTACCAGCCGGCCTGATCGTTTCCTGTCCTGCGGGTGGTATGCCGGCAGATGGTTCCCCGGGTGGGTGCGGCAGGAATACGAGGGATACGGAACCGAGCAGGAGAAGGATGAAACCTATGGCAATGACCACCTTCAGGAGTCGTCCTCCTGACCCGCCCTCGCGGGAGTCCCTGCCATGAGGAACCGTCCTGGGAAAATCATCGTGCCGGTACCGGTCCGCGTCGCGTGGAGGCCCGGGTCTGTAACCGCCGCCCTGCTGGATCTTTTTTTCGAGAGCCAGGTGATTAGCCCGGTATTTCCGGTTATCCGGGGAGATCCTGATCGCGTTCTCGACACACTGGAATGCATGGAGGGTGTCCCCCTGGAGGTCGAGGACAACGGCCTTCGCATTCCAAGCCGGGGCATTTCCGGGGTCCAGGAGGAGGACTTCGTCGAACCGCTCCATCGCCCCGGAGAGGTGACGTTTCCGGACAAGCTCCACCCCCTCGGCATACAGGGCATCGCTCTTTGTTTTCGCGTCAGGATGGCCCGGGGAGTCACGGTGAGCAGGCTCGGCGGGGCCTGTTGCCGCTCCGCAATAATGGCAGTAATTTGCATTTTCCGGGGTTTCCGTGCCGCATACGGGACAGAACAATCCTGGTTCTCCCTGCCCCGGCCTGACCGGGTCTGTATCACTGGTGTTCTCTCTGCCTATTTCGTTATGACCTTTCTGCCATCATCGCAGGGATTTTCCCTGGGTCCAATCATTTTCCGGAATTGTCAGGCTGCACCCTCGATTCATGTGTTCCCGGAGTACCGCCGTTCCGTGTCATCCCCTGCCTTGGACCTGCTATACGTCCTGAAACTCCGCGTGATGCCCTGAATCTACCAGGGGACGCGGATAATATGGTGATCCTGCAATAGCAGGGATGAGAGGATGGTACGCGAGACCTGGATGACGATACCTGGAAGTCTTTGCTTATCCTGGAAGATCTGTCATCTGCCGATATGTCCCGGGCGGAAGGCAGATCTCGAACCTGGCCCCCTTTCCGGGTGTGCCTGTTTCTTTGATGGTAATCCCGGTAATCGAGAGGATCTCCCTGATAAGGAACATGCCGAGGCCGGTATGTTTGCCGACCCCGCGTTCGAAGATCCGTTCCTTGTCTTCAGGGGCAATACCTGCCCCGTCGTCCTCGTACACAAGCGCCATTTCCTCCCCGCCACCGGCAAGGCTGAGCCGAACCGAGGTGACATGTTCGCCGTGGCGGATCGAGTTGTCGATGAGGTTGTAAAAGACCCGTCCGAGGAGAGGGTCGGAAAAGATCTCAATCTCTCCAGCCTTCGATGAAAAAGCTATCCCCCTGTCAGGGAACTGCTCATACGCCCTCCTGAAGGCGGCCTCAGGGCTGAGCCACACCGGGTCCTTAAGGCCGATATCCTGGTAGTCCCTCGTGAACTCGGCGTGGCCCTTGATGACCTTGACGATATGTTCCATTTTATCCAGGTTTTCAGCCAGGAACCTGTCAGGAGTCTCCTCCCTTGCCAGGTCGAGGTAGAGGGAGAGGGCGGTCAGCTGGTTGAGGATGTCATGCCGTGTGACTCCCGACAGGAGGAGAAGTTTCTGGTTGTACCGTTTCAGGGTCTCTTCATTCTGTTTCTTTTCGGTAATGTCCCTGAAGTTCACGACCCTGCCGATGACCTCGTCCCTGAGCCGGTACGGGGTGATGTGGACCTCGTAGGTCCTGCCGGACCGGAATGAAAACGTGGTGGTAAGGATCCTCTCGAGTTCAGGGGGTGTCCGGGTGTACGGATGTTCCAGGAGTTCCTGCTCGGTGATCTGGTTCTTGATGAGGACAAGGAGGTTCAGTCCTTCCGGCACAGTGGTACCCTTTTTCGGGATTGCAAGGATCTCTGCCGCGGTGGTGTTATAGTCCCTGATATTTCCTTCAAAATCGACCACGAGGATGCCGTCGTCCGTGGAGTTGATGGTGGCGTCCATGAGGAGGTTCGCCCGTTCAAGATCGGAGGTCCGCTCCTGGACCAGGGCCTCGAGGTGGTCTTTGTAGGCGAGCAGCTCGAACTCGCTTTCCTTCTTCCTGTCTATCGATTTGATGACCGCCAGGATGACCAGGACCTCCAGGAAAGCCGCCACGAAGACAGCTGCCTCGTCCAGGAGCCTGCCGGGTTCCATCATGAGACCGATGGGCATCGTGACGAGGATGGAGATGACGGTGAGACCCGCGATGACCAGGGAAAAAAGAAGGATTTTTTTGAGGGAATCCACCTTGGAAAGATGTTCCTGCGGTGAGAGACGGAGGAAGAACAGCACGACGAAGGTTCCTGCTACCATGACGATGTCAGGGGGCATCAGTACCTTCCCCTGGAAGTAACCGACCCCGATGATGATAAACGCCGCAATCCCGGCCGAGAGAATGCCCCCTACATACCCGGCAACAGGGATGAGGATGCTATTGATCCCGAGCCCCGAAGGGCCGGGCGGTGCCCCGCTGCCCGTGACCGACGGGAGGAGGAAAGTAATGATGGCGGCCATACTGAAGAGGACCCCGACAAGAATCCGGTAGGCGGTCTTCTTTCCCAGGAAGAAACGGTCAGGGATGAAGTTGTAGCAAAAAATGATTAAAACCAGGATGGCAATGTTCTGAAGGTTCTCAATGAAGAATGACACCAGATGGGGGTAGGTATCCATGGTCGTTCATCACCCGCTTTTTTCGGAAATGGTGCCCATTGAACCCTTCCCGGCTGGGTTGTTTCCGCACCCGGGAGCAGGCTGATGTACTGATGCATATGCTCTGTAATCAACCCTTCCCTTAAGGGGATCCCATTCTGGCAACAATGTGGAAATAATCAAGGGACCATGCAGAAAAACTCCCTAGAGTCCACTTTATCATAAGGTGTCGGTCGGGCGGGGCCTGCAGCAGCTCATAACCTGGAGGCTTTCCTTTTCGGATGCAAGGGGTGGCTGCCAGGGGGTTTAACTGGCAAACCTGAAGGACGAAACCATTCCCTGGAATAATGGACTCTTCGTGTCAAAGAGAGTCTCCCGTGTGGCTGCAAGTACCATGAACAGGCGACCGTTCCTCAGGGTACCGACCTGAAGGCTCCTGGTGACATACCCGTTACTCGAATCGGTGAATACCATCTTGAACGCCTGTATGCTGCCAAGCCTGGTCATTTCTGAACTTATCAGGCTGAACCCCTCCTCCTGCCTGGCCAACTCATCAGCGGCGTCCCGAATATCGGAAAGGGTCAGGTCCCCATACGTGGCGCCCGAGGATACCGAGACTAGGATGACCGTGGTCGAGGACGGGTCCCTGAATGCATAGATCGTGCTGGTCGACTGAGGAAGGACCTCGACGGAGTACTCCGACGGGTATTTCATCGTGAACCATGCGGTCCTGTAGGTGGGCCACCCCGAGGTATCTGCCGCCTGCTTGCCTGAAGGCACTGATGTGGTCTTCCTGGTCGGGGTCTTCGTGGGAGTCAGGCCTGACTTCGTGGGTGTCTTCGTCACCGTCTTTGTTACACTGGAAGGAACGGACGAAGATGATGCGAAGCTGAACGACGAGAGGATCCTCTGCCCTTCAGTGCTTGACAGGGTGTTTGCCGTCAGGGGGAATGCGACCTGGACCAGGCGGTCCTGAGACAGGGCAAAGGTGCCGTACATCCTGACCGGTATGCCTGATGTCGTGGTGGCGTCAAAGACGACCCACTGGGCATCAAGGGTGCCAATCTTTCCATCTCCGGAAGCGATGAAGGTGACATCAGAAAAAACGCTTCTGATTGCATCCTTGTTCGCATTGACCAGTGATGAAAGCGTTTTTCCTGAATAGGCCTGTTTCGAAAACGATATCTGGACATAGGGCAGGGTAGCCGTCCCGCCTTTCATCAGGTAGTATGTATTCGCGGTGTCCGAGCTTGTCGACACGCTCATCCCGGAGGGGTAGGAGAAGGAGAAGGACCCGGTCGTGTACGTCTTCCACGAGGATGACAACACCACCTTCAAGGATGACCGGCTTTCCGGCTGACGGGTAAGGGAGGAAACGGCATTCTGGTATCCATGACCGAATGCCAGACCTGGACTATCCGCCGAATAAACCTCGGAGGGAGCCGCACCGCCAGATCCTGCCCGGGTCAGCCATCCGGTGTCTCCATTGATCATATCCGGCACTCCCGCCGCCGGATCAGGACCTCCGGCAGCCATGATATTCCCTGCCAGCAGGACAGAAAGGAGGAGGACGAGACCTATTCCAAATATCCGCATATGTCACGAGGTGGAGACTGGAGTTATGAATACTTTCCTTGCTTCTGGTGAGGAGTGAACCAGGTCGTCGTTGTTTCCGACCCCGATGGAGAGCAGGCCTGCGAAGAGAGGCCGTTAAAAACCCTGTTGAGAGGAGCTGAAACAGGGGATGGCAGATGGTGGTTGCGCGGTCGGGTTATCCCGTCGGGCGAGATGGTTCCCTGGTGTCGCCCAGGGAACGGGGTGTCAGGATATCATCCGGCCGGCGTATCATCATCGTCCTGGTCGGGTGAGAAACGGATGATCTCGACCGCACCGACCGTCCCGCAGCCCGGAGCTTCCAGGAGGATCACCCGCTCGGCAACCGTCCCGCCCACCCCCCTGACCTCCACGTCGCGGGACTCATGAAAGAAGGCGTTTCCGACCCTGATTACAACCTCATCCTCCTCGTCCTGGCCTGACATGCCAAGGGACCGGTCGATAAGCATGGTCCTCCGGGTGCCGAACAGGTGGGTGGCATATGCATTGCCGGCCTTCCCGATGACCGATCCGGCGGAGACGCCTGACAGTGTCTCGATGGCGGGGTTCCATGCCTGCACCGTCCCTGAGGTATCTATGGCAAAGGCCGGGTCGGATATGCCGTCGATCCTTTGCCTCAGCTCATCGAAGATCCCTTCAACGGGTCCGGGGTCCTTGTGGGGAAGTCCCTGCCCCTTGGCCTCTTCCCGGTGGTCTGCCCTGCTCACCCGTCCTGAAACGTCCCGTCCTACCGACTGGTAGCCGAGTACGGCTCCTTCCTCGCTAAAGAACGCCCTGTCCGACCATTCAACCACCCTGGTGGTACCGTCCCTGATAGTGTGTTTGTTGGTGATACGTCCCGCAGGAGATGATGGTCCCAGAGAAGCAAGGTGGTGCATGACCCGGTCAGCTTCCTCGTGAGACAGCCCCGTTGTCAGCCTGGAAAACGGGATTCCGACGGCGTTCGCCCCGAAAAAACGCAAAAAAGCCGTGTTGGCAAAGGTTATCTCACCGTCTGGCTGGAACCGGCACACGAGTTCCTCCTGTTGTTCCAGGATGTCCCGGAACAGTTCTTCGCGTTCCCTGAGTTCTCTCTGGGAGTCCCGCTGCCTGATCCCCTTGTTCACCATGCCGATCAGCTCGAGGAAATTGTCGTTCGGCTCTCCTCCCTTCTGGAGGTAGTAATCGGCATCGTTGTTCAGGGCGTCGATGGCGATATGGGCGCGGTGTTTCCCGGTGAATATGATGAAGGGTGCATCGTGGCCCCGGGCACGGACCTCTTTTAAGAAGGATATCCCGTCCATCCCGGGCATCGCGAAGTCGGAGATGATCGCATCGAAATGGTGTTCGTCCAACAGCGCAAGCGCTTCACCTGTTGAAGAACAGGTCTGGACATACATGCCCCCCTTTCGTTCGAGAAAAAGGCGGGTGACCTCCAGGGTTGACGGGTCATCATCGACATACAGGACGGAAACCACTCGCCGGGCACCTTCGTTTCATTTCATTCAGTTGCGCAATGGTGAAAAATCTATCCTGCACGGGGTTATTCTCAGGCCTGCCAGGGCCGGGAGGGGGACAGTACTGCCCCGGTCCGGGTGAGCGGTCCCCGGCAGCCCCTCCGGGACTCCTGATTCCCTCAAAACAGCCGTGGATACGATAAGGGCAGCGGGATACCTTCATCTTCTCCGAAAAAGACACATCTCCTGTGATCTCACCATGACCGAGAAGGATGCAATCACCGATACGGCACGAGAACTGTCCAACCTGATGGCGGCCCGGGGGGTTTTCGGTGAACCCCTCGAGATAGGGAACAAGACGCTCATCCCGGTGTTCCGGTTCGGCTGTGCCTTTGGTGCCGGGGATGGAAAAGACCAGGACGCCGGAGGGGCGGGTTTCGGTATCGACCCCGTCGCGGTCATCATCCTCCACCGGGACGTGAGCGGAGCAGAAGGCGTGCAGGTCATGTCCCTCAAGAAAGGGAGCGCCGTTGCCGAGGTGATCTCGTCCTTTGCCGAGGCTCTCGCCCCCCAGATGATCGACGCCGCACGGGACTTCGCCGGGAAGGAACGGAAGGGCGGAAGGACGCAGGTGCCGGAACGGGAAACTGAAAGTACCTGATATGTGAATGGACCCGTCCGCTGTTGTCCTTGTGGTCCTGGTGGCGATGGAACTCGCAATTGCATTCCTCGTCATCCGGGCCCCGGTGGAACTCAGGCTCTCGCTTACCCTCGGTCCGAACGGTTCCGGGCTACGTGCAGGGACCTGGTACGGACCGTTTTCTGTCACCGGGTCATGGGGAGGAGCTCCTGGGGGCCATGGCCTGCAGGTGAGGTTTGCAGGCCGGAAGGTTCCTGTCCCGGCCATTTCTGAGCTGCGGAGAAGAACCTGGCCTGCGGACAGCAAGATCCCCTCAGGGGCCATCGCGGGTGAAGAGCCCTGGTCTGCCGGGATCACCCGCCTTATCCAGGTAATGGGCCCCCATTTCCCCGGGATGCTCCGGGCCTTGTTCAGGTGGTCCGTGCGGGTGCTCCGCATCACCACGTCATGGGACGGCTCCCTCAGGATCTCCGCAGGGTTCGATGACCCGGCCCTCACCGGGGTGGTCTATGGCGCTGTTGCAGCCCTGAGACCGGTGCTGAAGACCTGCCGGTTCGACCTGTCCATGGTCCCTGATTTCAACGTCCCCTGCCTTGGTATCGATGCATCAGGCCGCATCCGTATCCGGTACCCTGTCATTGCCCTCCTCCTGTTCCCGGCACTGGTTACTGACCGGGCGGTGCTGAACGGGATCAGGGCACTGCAGTTGTCAGGAACGGGGCTCCGGCCGACAGTAAAACGTGCGGCACCAGGAGTCGCCGGATGACCCGGACGGTTCAGAGGGAAAAAGCAGATACCGCAATAACGCGGGGTGAAGCGTTGGTTCTCCTTGGCCTCGTTCTCCTGTCTGTGTACCTTGTCATGACCCTGGGTGTCCAGGGCGGAAGAGGGGCTGAACCACCGGCCGGGGTCATGTCATCGGCCCTCGGGAGCATGGGGCGGACCCTGGTCCTTGGCGGAGAGGCGTTTGTGTTCTCCCGGGACACGAAAACAGCGGATACGGTCCCGCTGGTCGTCCCTGCAGGAGCGAGTCCTTCAACCGCCGGTCCCGTCATGCTGATGGGAGTCCAGCTCCCGGTCGGCTACCTCTCGGCGATCCCCATGAGCACGTGCACCATGACGATGAGTACCAGGCAGGCAGGCGAAGTCCTCCATTACACGACCGAGCGCCCCGTCCCCCTCTCGGGCTGGGGGATAGCCCGCCAGAAAAACCTCCCGCCGTTCTCCCGTGCTGATGAAGACACGCTCCTTGAACCCCAGGAAAGGTTTGACCTTGTCATCAATCCCTCCCTGTCCCTCCGGCCGGGCGAGCAGTTCTCCGTTACCCTTCTTCCTGACAAGGGCTTCCCCCTGGTTGTTTCCGGGGCAGTCCCGGTCAGGGTCAACCCGGTCAACCGGTTTGCCGGGACATGAGAATATCCTTAAACCGGCTCTTTTGAAATACCCATGAATGGGAGTTCACACCCGGACCATGTAAATCCCCATAGAAAATCTCCTTATTATCAGGCAATTTTTTTAGCATTTTCATAGGGAGTCCTATGATTGGAATTGCAGATGATGGTGATCTGCCATGGTGGAGTGAATAATCAACCCTTCAGTGGGGGCATACCCCCACACCCCCGAAAAGATACCCCGCCGCCCCCGAAGGGCGCCCCGGCGGCGGTCTCACGGCGATTCATGAAGATCTCGAACTGAAAAAAAATCTCGCTGAAGACTACAACTACAAAATCAAACCACAAACAGGCCCAATAACGGAATCACCAACGGCTTGGCATGGCTATCGTATGCAGGGGGTTAGGGGGGCAGCAGCCCCCCGGTTCTCATCCATCCACTACCCTGCCCGTTCAAGTTGAAAACCAAAAAAATCAGCTCTTTAGATATCCTATGATTGGAATTACGGGTGATGGAGGGCTCTCATTATAGGGTGAATAAAAATTCAAGATATTGAGGACTTCAAAATCCCCTTAAACCCTTTTACTCGGGCGGGGGCGGTGGGTTCAGGTAATTGAAATACAGGTACTGGGCTGCAAATCCCACGATGGCAATGACGATGATAGCGATTCCAACAAGGACAATGGGGGGGATGACGAGGGTATGGGACGCCGCCGGCAGGACGGTCTCGGTCGAGATGGCGGGAACGGGGGCGGGTGTCTGGTCGGCATAGGCCACTGTGACTGACTCGGCAACTGGCACCGATGGCGTGATATTGGCATCCCCCTGCTGGGGTGCAAGGGCGGCAGCGGCCTGTACAAGCAGAAAAAGGACGATGAAGCCGCGGACAATCCGTTTCATGACAGATATGTTTCCATAAAAGTGTTTAATCCCTGTGGTTCCGATCAGGACGAAAAAATGACCTGATGATCCTGGTGGGGAAAAGCAGGAAGGCGGGTTCATATGTATGGACATCCCTTCTTGGTAAATGGAGTGTGATCGGTATGGCGGGCCACGTCACGGGCGATAGTGCCGTTACCCATGTTATCGCGATAGTATTCCTCATCATCCTCGTGTTGGGCATCATGCTTATTTTTGTCCCGGCAATAACCGGCATGGCTGATCTGGAGGAAAAATCGGTATACATCGCATCGGAAGCAAAGGCAGAGGAGGTAATCGGGAACGGCGGGCTCGCAGTCCAGGTGCTGTCCCTGCTGGTACATAACGGCGACCCATTCCACCTTTCCGGACAGAAACCCCCTGTCCAGGGTGCCCCGGTGGCCATCCGCCTCATCAGCCCTGACGGCAAGGCAATCTATCCTGATGCCTCATCGATAAGCGGCACCCTGTACGGGAAGACCCTGTACCTCTACCCCAATACCTCGGGGCTTTCCGAGTCCTGCGACTACATCGTCAGTTCGACCCGGCCGTCCGGTGCCATGAGGGCAATGACGAACGGCCAGTGGGTCGTCCAGCTGATAGACCTCGATGCAAACCTTCTCGTCTCCAGCGATTCCCGGGCAGTCATCACCAAGGGCACATCGTCTCTACCGGTATCAGGGGGTTCAGCCGGAGGTAAGGTCTTCCGGGCGGACTGCACGGTGATGAACTACACCCTGATCAACAACCCCCAGACCGGGTTTACCGGGGCCCCGATGAACATGACCTACCGGACCTTCAACGGGGTGAACCAGTACATGACCATCCCGGACGACCCGTCCCTCACCTACACGGGCGACCTCTCGATCTCGATGTGGATCAGGCCGTCGACGACAAGCGGGGTCCATCAGGTCATCGGCAAGGGGAAACAGATCAACGCCAACACCGAGGACAAGAACTACGACCTCTACACGATGGATGGCGGAAAGCTGTACTTCGAGTGGGATGACAAGGTGACAAACAAGCATTACCATATCGAGACGGACAGCGGGCCGCTGACTGCGGCGAAGTGGAACTACATCGTAGTGAGCGTATCAGGGAGTCCCCGGCGGATGAGCGTGAGCGTGAACGGAAATCCCCAGACCGTCAGCTACTTCCAGTCGAACCAGCCCGGTGTGGGAAAGATCACCAACCCGGCACAGATACCCGCCGTCTCCCTGAAGGACAACGCCTACCCCCTGAACATCGCCAAGCAGTCATCTGATATCTATCCGTTCTATTTCAAGGGCGACATCGGTTCGTTCGCCCTCTACAACCGCGGCCTTACCGCGGGTGAGATCTCCTCGAACTACCAGAACTACCGCTCATAACTTTTTTCATAGGGATACTTCAATCGGGACAAACCACCGGGAAACCTAATATGGGGGTGGCCCCCGGGAACCAGGAACCGGTCGCTACGAAAGGAGTCCATGTGCCTTTGTCCGGTGCAGCCTGCCCGTTCTCCTGATGGATGATGGATCAGGTTGAATGCAGATTCCTGATGAACCACGCGATGTTCCGGCCGAGCTGGCGCATCGTGTCTATACCCTCCTCGTCGGCGTCCACGTCGCCCGGGGCGAGGCCGACTCCCAGGTTCCAGTACCTTGAACCTGCCGTGAACATCCCACTGATACCGAAGTAATGGTTGATCGCATCGACGGCACTGACCGCTCCCGCCCGCCGCTGGGCTGCGATTGCGGCCCCGAGTTTCAACCTGAACATGTCGTCGTTTGCCTTGGCGACAAAGAAGACCCGGTCCATGAACGCCTTGATCTCCGGGGTCACCCCGGCGAAATACGTGGGTGTCCCGATGATGACAGCGTCAGCCTCCTGGATCTTTCCTATGCACTCGTTCACCATATCCGAGTCCTGGACGCACCGTTCGTCGCAGTTCTCGAAGCACTTCCCGCATGCTGAACAGGGACGGATGTCCTTTCCGCCGACCTGGACGAGTTCCGTCAGGATCCCTGCCTTTTCAATCTCCGACAGGGCGTACCTGATAAGCCTGCTGGTATTTCCGTCCCTGTTCGGGCTTCCGTTGAATGCAATGACCTTCATCTGCAACCGCTCCGTTTCATATCGCGTGACCTGGAGTGGACAGGTCAGTGTTTCATCGCCGCATCGAAGTAGATGTTTTTCCCTGATGCCTTCAGGGGAATCCCGTAGACGATGCTGCAGTCCCCGAGCATCCCGAGCTTCATCGCGGCAACACCCGCCGAATACATGATCCGGTTGTCGGCATTATGAACGCTCGCAGTCTTTACCGCCGACCCGACGGCTATCCCGAGGTCGCTAACCTTGAATATGCAGTTCGGTCCCGGGTATTCGGTCCCGGGTTTCTCCAGCCCTGAAATGGCCGTTTCCATCTCCCTGCAGGAGGCGTAGCCGCACCCACCGCAGTTAAGCCCGAGCGCCGTCCTCCCCTTCACGCCGATAAGGACCATTGCATCGCTTGCACGGACCTGCTCCCCGTTGACCCTGAAGAAACCCTTCCCCTTCTCACCCGATATCCGGACCATTTCGTCAGCAATCCTCCCAAGATCACTCTCCATAACCACCTCGATCACGATGGAATCCAGCCCCACGGACTTTGGAGCGGTCCGTGCCGCAAGGGCCATGAGCCCGGCCACCTGTACTACCGCATCTGATTCGGCTGACATGCCCGGAGATATGTTGTACACCGGTAAAAAGCGAAACGGTCCGGAATGGCTGCCGACTGAGTGATGACAGGTCCTTTCAGAGGGAACGGGCCATGGTACTAAGACCCGTACAAGGAGGATTTCCGGGGCATTTTTTGAATCAATCAATGCTACGGGAGATAAAATGTTCCCGGGAAGGGGGCCGTTTCGAATGTTTTTTATGATTAATAATGATAAATAGAATGTATGCACACGAGGAGGATATAGGTGGAAGCACTTCTCTTCCTGATTCTGTTCCCGTTCCTCGCCGCACTCGTCCTGTTGCTCGTGAAAGAGGCTAAAGTAAGGGCAGCTGTCGTTATAGGATCATCACTCCTTATCGGTGCTGCATCAGTATGGACTCTTATCCGGTATGGTACTGCCGGCACGGTGACATTTCCCCTTGAGATGGAGGCGGCGGGTCTCGGGATGTTCGCGCTCGAGTTGGTCATCGCAGCATTCCTGGTATATCTCACCCTGAAATACCGGAAATACCTGGCACTCGCCCTCGTACTGGTGGTTGCCGCCCTCATCACCCTCCTCGAGGTCGGGTTCGGCGGAAAGCTCCATGCGGTCGAGAACCTCATGATCGACCAGTTTTCGATCATCATGGTGCTGATCATCGGGATCATCGGCCCGCTGATCTGCGTCTACTCCCTCCGGTACATGGACGAGTTCCACAGGCACCACCCCGAGGTGCCCGACCGGCAGAGGACGTTCTTCTTCGTCATGTTCGCCTTCCTGTCGGCCATGTTCGGGCTCGTCTTCTCCAACAACCTCGTCTGGTTCTTCTTCTTCTGGGAGATAACGACCCTTGCATCATTCCTGCTCATTGGATACACCAGGACGCAGGAAGCGACCGACAACGCCTTCAAGGCCCTCTGGATGAACATGCTCGGAGGGGTCGGGATCGCGGTTGCACTGCTCTATATCGCTGCGACCACCGGCCAGATCGAGATGCTTGCCCTCATCACGGGCGGACAGGCCGTCGCCCTCCTGCCGGCAGCCCTCATCGGCTTCGCCGGGCTCACGAAGTCGGCGCAGCTGCCCTTCTCACCGTG
>CAZGXZ010000033.1:6964-18275 GCA_964530035.1 uncultured Methanoregulaceae archaeon | reverse complement strand
CCATACCTTGTCCTGAAGGTATTTCCACGGAAGAGACCCGTCTCTTTACACTGCCTGGTGGAGGGGACTCCGAGCTCATCGCAACAATCCCCCAAGGCCGTGAGAAGCATCTGTTGGAGGGAATGGCCGTGATAGGCAGTGTTATTGAAGAGGAAAGGGTGCTCGTGGATGGAGAATACCTGGAAAAAAAGGGGTATGAACATTTCTGGACGGGTTGAACCCCCGTCCTAGCTGTTCGGATAGAATACCTGCATCACCCTGTCTTTTCCGTAGTTTGCCTCCCAGTTACCCGGGTCCATGGAGAGTACTTTTCCATACGCGTCGTATGCCTCATCAAGCCTGCCCTGCCGGAAGTAGGCATGGCCGAGGTTGTTTAATGCAAGGACATTGTCAGGTTCTATGGATAGGGCCCTGTTGTAGTTATCGATGGCATCATCGACCCTGTCCACCCTGAACAGTGCAATACCCTTGTAGACCAGCGCCAGGGTATTCTTGGGGTCAACCAGGAGGACCTGGTCGAAGGCTGATATGGCGTCAAGGTAGTTGCCCCCATTGATAAGGGCATACCCCCTTTGTTGTGCGGCATCTGTTGTATTCGGACTGATGGCAAGGACCTTCTCATACAACCTGTTTGATTCGTCGTACCTGCCAAGTCGGTCAAGTGCAATGGCCTTGTTCATCAGTGCGGTCACGTTTGTCGGATCCTTCTCGAGCAGTTTATCGAAGAATTTTGCGCCTTCATCCCTGCGCCCGAGTTTCTCCAGGGTATCAAGCATACTAACCCAGGTGTTCCGGTTCGAGGGATCGATGGACAGTGATGTGTTGAACACAGATAGTGCCTTGTCGTACTGGGCCTGGTAGTAATAGCTCTTCCCGAGGTTCTGATATGCGAGAACATTCTCCGGGTCAAGTTCAAGAGCTTTTTCTGCCATCTTTCCGGCATCCTGGTTCTTCCCGAGACGCATCAGGACGCTGCTCCTGTATGAATACAGCATGGCGTTCTTCGGGTCAAGCTCTATGGCCTTCGCAAACGATGCATCGGCTTCGTTCAGCTTTCCGAGGCCTGAAAGGGCAAATCCTCTGTTCGTCCAGGTTGCAGGCCCCTTGGGCTCCAGCTTGACGGCCTCATCATAGACGTTCAATGCTGCGCTGAAGTTGCCTGTTGCAGAATACGCGTACCCCTTGTTGTTCAAGGCGACAAGGTTCCTGGGGTCTATCGAAAGTGCCTTGTCCGCAGCAGAGATCCCTTCATCGAACCTTCCCAGGCTGTTATAGGAATATGCGAGATAGGCGTAGGCATAGGTGTCATTCGGCCTCAGTTCAAGATATTTCTGGTACACCGGCAGGGTTTCATTGAATTTTCCCATCGAACTCATCATAAGTGCGATATCGGCGTAGGTCTGGGCGTCGGTCATATTGAGGGCGATCATCTCCTGGTATGCGGCAACAGACTCATTATATCGTTGCATGTCCTTGAGGAGTGCACCCTTATATCCCCACAGGGCAGCATTCCCCGGGTCCAGCTCAAGTGCCTTTGTATAGGCTTCCAGCGCCTTCTCAGACTGGTTCATCTTCTGGTACGTGATCCCCTTGTACCCCCATGCTACCGGGAGTTTTGGGTCTATTTTCAGTGCCTGGTCATAGGCATCAACGGCTGCATCGTACTTTCCCTGGTTGAAGTAGATATCGCCTTTATAACCCCATACTATTGCAAGCGACGGATCGATTTTCAGGCTTGTATTGTACGCTTCAAGAGCACTGCTGAAATCACCCATGCGGGCTAGAAGGTTGCCCCTTTTGGCAATTATCGTTGCATTCCCCGGGAACTGGCGGATTGATTCATTGTAGGCGGCAAGTGCGGCGGTAGCATTGCCAGAGTTCTCAAGGGTGAGTGCCGTATGATATATGGACATGTTGGCCTGAACTGAAGGGGCGGGCAGGGCCGGCGCCTGCTGGGTTGTACACCCTGAAATCCCCATGAAAAGGAGTATCAGGAGAAAGGGGATTGCTATCCCGTATCGCATGGCCTGTACTTTTAATTCCGATTCAATAAATAGTTCCTGAAAGGTATGAAACCATTCGTCATGACGGCAGACATGAGGGAGCAGGAACAGGGAGTTACTAAGGAAGAAACCTTATCTCCGGTGTAGACCACACTATACGTTATTCAATGAAATCACCAGTGCGCCCCTATCCCTATCATGCAGGGATCATGTTTGTTGCTGCGGTGTTAGTACTCGTATTGATAGCATCACCCGTTTTTGCAGCAAAGGACTTTGGTTCAGGGAATTTCAAGTCGCTGGTTAAAAAGGGGTCCTCTCTGTACCCTGCAGCGGTGAGTGAACCTCTCCAGATAGGCGGGGTCAAGCTCCCGTCCGGCAGCACCGGCGTCACAGGGAACAGCAGGATTACGTTTGACCTCATGAATGACTATGGATGGTTCAAGAATAGTTATCTTGACAAGGCGGCTTTGAATGGAACGTTCCGCATGTCGAAGACATACTCCTATGGGTTTATCGACCTTGGAAATGTACCGGCGGTTATCTATACGAACAGCTGGTAAAAATTCTTAATTTCTGCTCAACCATTTTTATTGACACATCATGAGGAGAGGAGTCGCCTGGAAAACCCTCCTCGCTTTTCAAGGTGTTCATACCATCCGGTTAAGCAGAGAATATTTTCGTTTGGATACCCCCATTTTTCTTTATACGATATGGTGAAGTGATAAATCATCCGTCATTTTTTGTATATGGTTGAAAAGACGGGGTTTATTTAACACAGTAAGGGATAATGAAAATGCCTCCTCGGAAACAATTCGAATAAAAGGCGGTTACAGGTTTTCTCCTCCCGATCTTCATCTGATTTCTCTGTCTCCATTCGCAAAAAATGCCAATATTTATTTGTGATATGGATGAATACTCATTATATCCCTGTACACGGGGAGGTGTGATATGAGCAGATTAGTTCGCTTCATTGCAATCATTCTTGTGCTGACGCTGTGCTTTGCCGGCCTGGCTACAGCTGCATTTTCACAGACCCTTTCGCTGAAGTTCGGGAGTGCGACCACGGCGAAATCCACGGTTAAAGATAATGTTTACAGCGCTGACTGGCTTTCCAAGACGAAATTTGGTAACACAACCAAATACTACTACCCTACGTCGGGGAGCACAACCGGTGCCGGTATTATTCCGAGTAATGCGGCAGATGTTAAGGTATACACCAGCGATGATTATGCGAAAGGATTCCCATCCGATATCTCTTCGGCAGGTGGAATTGTCTGGGACAACAAGCTTTTCAGCCAGAGCGGAAGTGACAGGCCTTGGGTAAAATTCAGTCCCAGTGGAAGGGATTTCGGTATCTCGATTGCTGGTACCTTTACATCCTCGTTTGGCCAAGCGTATAGCGTAAAAACCAAATAAGGTTTAATCTTTTTTATTCCTTCATTGATTCCCTTATTGCGGATCCTTTTCACCTGTTATTCCCCTGGTATGAAGGGCTATTAAAATAAGCATCTCTCCGTAATAAAGGACCTTCCAACCAGCATTTGCAGGCATGATGAGATGCTCCCGAAGGGCTGGTTGCCCTCTCTAGTTGCAGAGAACGGGGATGGAATCACCCTCACGCTGCGAATCAGAGTATCCTATGGTATCTTGAAATCATTTCACCATCACTGTCCCCACCAGGATACTTCTCCTCACTTTCGGCGGGATAAGAGTGCCCGGCTGACAACCTTCAGGTAGTAACGTGAAGGTTAGTGGCAATGCCGTAAGTGGAGACCGTTCTGATGATAGGAGATCTTTTTCATTAGGGGATGACCTTGGACAAATCCCAAGAGAAACAGGGTATAACCTGAGAACAGTTATGGAAATACCTCTCCGCCACAGAATCCCCGATTCAAAGAGACGAAGCGATAACTCAGGCAAACCGGGTGGTTGTAAAGACTCCATCAACAGAGAACCCTGGACTATCCTCTCAATATGGTCTGGATATTCCGGGAGATCCAAAACCTGGGATTTTCGGGGTGACCCTGCTGGAGAAGGGGTTCCCAGTTCATTTTGCAGCGGAACGCTGTTTTTCCTGGTTTTTCAGCCTCGACGCCGGGCAGGAATGGGTTTTCTGGCAAATTTTTTCTGTTCTGGCCTCAGCGGGAATAAAGGTGATTTTTATAACTATCTCCGCTTGGCCGAGAGAATGCACCTCCCCTGACAACGCAACAATATGTTCAGAGGTCCCTGTAATCCTACCGGAAAAGAGAAAAAATATTTAGACGACAGATGTGGAACTGTATCCCATCTGTTTCGCGAGGTCGAAGAGACCGTCTACATGCGTCACATCATTGTACTCGATGTGGGTGCCCGTAGCGTTACCCATGCCATTGCCACCCTCGACTGATGCGGTCATGTACACCGTTGCCGAACCCTCGGCAAGGGCATCGCCACCAACGCCAGGAATACCCTGTGCATCGAAGTTGTACGTCAGGCTTACCGGCACATCGAGCGATGCAGCCGTCGATGTAGCTCCTGACTCCGTGTTCAGGGCTACTTCCTTGACCCCGATCATATCGCTTCCCGCCACGATGCTTGCATGGGATGCCGGGACTTCGGCAGGGTTCGGCCCGAACGGGCAGCTGATACTGCTGTCGGTCGTACTGTTGGCATAAATATCGAGTGCTACAGCCTCACTGTACACCATGGAGCCGGTTCCATTTGCAAGGTAGGAGATTGCATTCTGGACCTCAAGGTTTCTGTTACCCGCGGTAGCGTTCCGGGTGTCCAGCTCGAGACTACGCACATAGTCGGTGGTCCCGTTCTGGGCAAGCACATTCTGGCGGTACCCTATCGTTCCCATGACCTCGCCTGTTGCCAGTGCGGCTCCATTGTTGAGGTCTTCATTGGAGCTGCCATAACTCAGGTCCGTGTTGACAATGGTCGTGCCTTCACAATACCCGTCGACTATCGTGGATAAACCGGAATGTTCTGCTCCGCCCGGAATCGGACGTACCGCTGAAACACCCCAGACCATCCCAAGAACAAGTAGCATTGACGCTACTGACATAGCTAACCGTACAACCTTTCCCATAACCATATCACCCTCACTGCGTTGGGTTGAACAACTACCCATACGCTACCCTTGGTAATATACTTTGTTATATGTGGGTCGGCGAAGCCTCTTGGAAAGGGCCTAAAATCAATTGTTTTTGCAGAATAAGGGTTTAAAACAGTTTAAAACGATCTGATGAACTTCAGGTTTAAAACAGCAAAAGGGAAAAAATTTGGAGTAGGGATTAACTCCCCGATCCTATTCAGCCGAAGAAGCCCTTGTAAGCGTACTGCTTGTTGAACTTCGCGACCATGCCTGCAACAGTTGCCTTGTCAGTGTAGACAACGGTCTGTGAAGGCGTCATGTTGTTGCCGCGGGCTTCCTTGATCGAGACACCGAACTCAGTGCCGAAGGTACCCATCGCGTAGCCAACACCTGCAGATGCATCAGGCTTGACATCGAAGTTGTAGTTCAGTGCGCTTCCGACATCAGCGGTTGCTGCAACAGTCCTGGTCTGAGCGGTGCTGGACATTGCTGCCGAGGTAACACCCTGGCTCATCGACTTGGCGTAGACTACGTTACAGAATGCGGGGTAGTACTCGCTGACAGAAGGTCCGAACGGACATGCAATGACATCAGACGTCAGGGTCGAGTTGCCCATGAGGTCGATTGCAATCATTTCAGAGGTCTGGGCGACACTGCCGGTGTTTGCATCGGTTGCGTACGTGAAGGTCTTCGAGGTCTCGACGTTGAACAGGTCGAGTGCCTTGTTCCTGGTGTCCATCGCGAACGTCTTGGTCTCAGACGCGTATCCACCGTTGGTCTCGGTTGACTCGGAGTATGCCGTGGTGGCTCTTACTTCATCGGCCCTAAGGATACCGGTGTGAAGGCCTGCATACATGGGTCCGTTCAGGGTCCACTGGAGCGACTGGGAGCCAGCATAGGTTCCAATTGCCTCGACAGCCGAGGTCACAGAGAAGACCTGGTTTTCAGGAGTCGCGTTGGGGAGTCGGTCAGCCATGGCAAAGCCGGTGAATGCAACCAGCACTGCCATTGAGATGAGTGCGACACCTACAAATCCGTTTGACTTCATTATTTTCCTCCTACAATTCATGCTGATACTCTCAGCATCAACCATTGTTTTTAGTTACTGACCCTTAATAAACTTTCTCTCTTAATCCTGCACAATTCAGAAGAAAAAATCATTATTCATCACTCGTTTGGAAAATAAACCGGGATATGTCCTGTAATTGGAAAACGCTAAAAAACCGGATATTTTGTCATTACTGCCCGGTGGGGTTGATTTCGTCAAACTATATAAGCAGTCCCGCATGAATCCCGTGGCCCCGGGCATTCCCTGTACCAATGACTTTTCTGTTTCATGCCCCAAATAGGCAAAAACCCCGGGTAACGACGCTTTTTCCACGGCGGGGTCTGTAGTGAAGACCCCGTATCCCTGTCCTGCAGAGGAACACGTTTTCCTCCTGTAGTGACGTGTATTGTCCGCCCCAGGGAGTATACTGTTGGATATGTCCATCTGGTTCCCCTACTTCCGGGCTATGGTGATATACCCGCTGTGACCTACCCTGGTTGATGGCCGGGTCCCACGGTCGGACCTGGTGAGCTCCCTCTCAATGCATTCATGGATTGACACCTCACTAAAGCGATCACACGCGGTATCATATACCGTAAAGGTCTGTTCGAGGAAGGGGGTATAACATGCAAGGTACCCCCCGGGTACGAGGAGGTCCGACGCAAGCCTGACATGCTCAGGACCGATGTGCATGTCAAGGTGGACGATATCGTAGGTCCCTTCAGCACTGAGGACATCACCGTGTATGACTTCCACATTATCAAGACCTGCCTCTGCGATGTTTTCTGCCGCAGCCCGTGCGAAAGACTCCCTGTGTTCGTAACTCTCCACGCGTGCGGCTATTCCTCCATAGTAGATCGCAGCGATTCCGCTACCTGTCCCGGCATCAAGCACCCTGTCGGACCTGTTCATTCCGGTAAACCCTATGACCATCCCTATGTCTTTCGGGAGCATGGGTGCACCTGTGCGCCGGGAATGGGAAAAATAGTCCGTTGGACGGGGTTGCCGTATCGTAAAGGACACCCCCTTGTGACTTTTGATGGTCGAACCAAACGGAGCCCCGATGACCCCCTTCAGGTCAATGATTCCCAGGTCGGTCGACAGTGGCGGTGACCCCGCCTTAACAAAGTAGGTCCGGCTTTCCCCGGTGATGACAAGCCGGTCTCCTTCCCCAATACACCGCGTTATCATTTCGCGAGTCTGAGAATGGCTTCTGCAATATCCCCCTTCGTCTCAACGAGGGCGGTCTTTGCATCATCAGGGCTTACCTGCGCCTGTTCTGCGACCATGGCGATGTCCTCCTCTGGTATCACGGCGGCAGCCTCCCTGAAGCGGGGTGTTCCGGCGATCTGGTAGGTCGTGATGCCCTGCATCGTCATGGCAGTGACTTCAGCCGTATCGAATACATAGTCCCCTTTGGGTGTCGATATTACGATTGATGTGACGTCTTCAATGGGTGCAACTTCCATGCCAAGTTGCTTCATCATCTGCTTCATTCGCTTGGGGTTCATGTTTCCTGGCATCATGGTTCTGTTCCCTGCCGTACCAGTACGGCAACACCTGACTTAAAGGCCATCATCTCCGTTCCTGAGAGGACTGCACTGCCGGTCCCGAGGATCCTGTCATTCTCTCCGACGACAATTACCTCGTCCCCTGCCCTGATGGATCCGTCTGCGGATACAACATGCCGGGCGAATGCGTTTTTACCGCGCATGATGTAGGCTGCCACGTCCTCCTGTATCACGACGCGGTAGGAAGGCGGGCTGAGAATATCGTGGAGGCGCATGGCACCCTCGATTCCGAGGGTCAGCCTGCCGTCCGATGCCCGGAGCGTAGCAAGTCTTTTTCCGTCGAGCAGGACCTGCCGCGGCTGACCTGACCTCGCAAGAATGAATGTACAGCCCTCTGGCAGAAGATTCGTCCCGACATCCCTGCCAAACTGGAAATCAGCAATGACCTGGAGCCGGCGGAGGAGACTGTTCGCTGAGTAACTCATTGACACGGTTGACAAACCATTGTTCTCTTTCCTTCGGAATATAGGCGCCGGCGGCGATCCGGTGCCCCCCCCCGGCGCCACCTATTTCCCTGGATGCCACGGTCAGTACCTGCTGGAGATCTATACCCTTCCTGACCATGCGTTCGTTCGTCCTCATCGAAATTTTCGTGACAGCAGGTTCAAGGGGGAGATCACACATGATAAGGACCGGTTTTTCCCAGTTTAGCCTGTTGAGTGCCATTCCTGCCCCGATACCGACCACCGTGTCCGGGTACCGGCTCCCGACATGCATGTACTGGAGGTGTGAAAGCTCGACCACGCCCGTTTCGAGGATATACTGCAGCAGATCCCTGATGACCGCCCTGTGGTTTGTCAGCATGTGCTCTGCGTCCCTGAGTGCCTCACCCCTTTGTCCCCGGCATATTGCCGAGCCGATGGCTGGCTTTGACCACCTGCCGCATGCATTGAGTACCGTTGCGAACTCGGAGGCGTTTCTAACCGGTGATTTCGGGATTTCACCGGGAAAAGTATAGGTCTCGGCCAGGAGCCTGTCCGGTGGCTCCCCGTGAGAAGTGAGTTGTTCGACGAGGGCGCTTATGACCTGTATCCGTGCCTCCCTGGGCAGGTCCTCCCATACAAGCCACCTCCCGTCACGGTCACGGACCGGAACCCCGAGGTTTTCGAGGAATCTCAGTGCAGTCTGGATATTATTGCTGATCCCCGGGATAAATGGGTCATCGCAATAGGCCAGGCAGATATGGACCGGTCTGGTCGAGATACCATAGGCGTTCAGGTTCTTGCCCTCGACCAGGATATCTCCCCGCCGCTCTCCATCCGCAACGATCTCGCGGGCCGGCCCGACCAGGCCCAGGTCCTCCCGGGCCATCATGTCCCCGACATTTCCCACGACGGCCACCTTCGCCAGGTCGGTATTCCTTGGATCCATGCCCTTTGCGATAAAATACGAGACTCCCGCAGCGCTCATCTTGCCATATCCGTGGGGAAGGCAGTTTACCTGCAGGTAGGGGACATCCCCCTCCTGGCCCACATGGTGGTCAATAATGAGGACCTCGTCCTCGGAAAAACCATTTTCAGCAAGGAGCTGCTGCTGTCCCGCGCCAAGATCGGTAAAGACCTTGAGGCTCCCGTCCCGCGGGACAAGTCCGATTGTAAGTGGTTCCAGCTGGCGGATAAAAACTGAACGGTTCGGGATACCTGCCCGCGAACAGGCTTCACTGAGGATCGCCTCCGATGCGATGCCATCGGCATCAATATGAGAGATGACCGTCACAGCACCTGCCTCTGTGAGACGCCTGATCCCTCTGCAGATATCCGCATGGAATCCCATGCCTGTCGGTTGGTCATACAGAGGGAAATAACTCGTGGATTGTAAGGCTGCCCGACGCTCTTCCGGCAAAAGGCAATATGGAGTTACATACCAGTACCCATTACAGGGAAGGAGATCTGCATGGAATCGCGCTATTGGATCCATGGAGCACATATTTTTAAGGAAAGCGGCCTTGTCACCGCTGAGAAAATGCGCGTGATTGAAAGAAACGCCGCGAAACTAGGCTTGCCTGCGGACAGGCTCATGGAGTCCGCGGGCCATGCCCTCGCCCGTGAAGCTGTATCAATGGGCTCATCACGGACTCTCGTCCTGTGTGGGCGGGGAAACAACGGGGGGGACGGATTTGTTGCAGCGCGATATCTTTCATCATCTGCTGATGTTACCGTATGTTATCATGAAGGACCGGGGTCTTCAGAGCTGGCACTCGGCAATCTCGGGCTCCTGAAGGGATGCGATGTCACCCTTATCCCTGTGAAGACCCCGGATGAAGTCACCTTTCTTCATGACCGTTTCACCAGCGCAGATCTCATAATAGATGCCATACTCGGTACAGGGGTACAAGGTCCTGTAAATGAACCTCTTGCCGCGATGGTCCGGGAGGCAAATGGATCGGGTGTGCCAGTACTCTCTGCCGATGTACCAACACCTGGTATCCATCCCTCCCGCATCCTTGCGTTTCACCGCCCGAAAATGGAAGGATCTGTTGTCGCCGACATAGGCATCCCTCTTGCAGCCGATATTGTTGCGGGTGAGGGGGATCTCCTGCTTGTCCCGAGGCGGGCGGCTGATGCCCGCAAGGGGGCCGGTGGAAAAGTCCTTGTTATCGGGGGAGGACCATACCAGGGAGCCCCGTACCTGTCAGCCCTCGCCGCCCTCAGGGCAGGCGCCGACCTCGTACGGGTTGCGTCACCCGTCAGACAACAATGGCTAGATGTCATCCATGATCCCCTCCCGGGAGATACCATAGGAGATGAGCATAAAGACCTCCTCGTATCCCTTATCCGGAATTCTGATGTGGTGGTTTTTGGGAACGGGGCTGGTCCGGGGGCACGTTCGGTCATCAGGGATATCGCACCTGAGTGCAGAAAAGCCGTTTTCGATGCCGATGCACTTGACAATCCTCTCCCTGTTTCAGAATCGGCAATATATACGCCCCATGGCGGAGAGTTTGCCCGGATGACCGGGTCTTCTGCCCCACGAGATCCAATTGAACGTGCCCTCGCCGCCAGGAAGGCTTCACAGGATGTGAACAACGGAGTTATTCTGCTCAAGGGTGCTATTGATGTCATTTCTGACGGGACGAGGGTGAAGTTCAACAGCTCGGGCTGCCCGGCGATGACTGTTGGGGGCACAGGGGATGTCCTTGCGGGTGTGGCAGGGGCTCTTTTCTGCAGGCTCCCCGGGTTCGAATCTGCTTATATCGCAGCCTACGTCAACGGCAGGGCAGGAGAGGTGGCTGCAATGAATGGTCGCGAGGGAATCCTGGCAAGCGATCTCCTCAATATACTTCCGGGCATCTTATATGGACGGTGCGATCGTGACTGAATTTACCCATGTAACCGGCGATGCAGTACGGATGGTCGATGTAGGTGACAAGGCGGAGGTCAGGCGCGAGGCAATGGCCGCCGGCCGCATCATCCTCAAAGAGGAGACAATGCGCTCGATACGCGAGGGCACGGCTGTGAAAGGAAACGTCCTCGCGACCGCACGGGTTGCAGCGACCCTTGCGGTCAAGAACACCCCCGGAATTATTCCGATGTGCCATGGAATCCCGGTCCATGGTATCCTGGTTGACTTCGACCTGGAAGACCACTATATAGATGCAATGGTGACC
>CAZGXZ010000033.1:0-6954 GCA_964530035.1 uncultured Methanoregulaceae archaeon | reverse complement strand
AGCAAAGGCAAGACCGGGGTCGAGATGGAAGCTCTGACAGGAGTGTCTGTTGCACTCCTCACGATATGGGATATGGTGAAATCAGCCGAGAAGGACCGGTCAGGCCAGTACCCAGTAACCCGGATTGAAGGGATCCATGTTGTCAGGAAAGTCAAGGGGGACCAGCCGGACAGGTGAGTTTAAGCACATGAAAAGAGAATCTATACGCCACACAGGATCCGTCCTGTCAGGAATGTGGCCGTTACCGGCTGAACCTTCGTGGTGATACAAACAATGGCACGATCAATGTATGCCTATGTCAGGGAGGCTTGGAAAAAACCTGACGAAACCGGGGTAAAGGCGCTCCAGTGGGAACGCATGCAGGTCTGGCGGCGTGAGGGCAGCGTAGTCCGTGTGGAACACCCCACCCGGATTGACCGGGCCCGCGAGCTTGGCTACAAGGCAAAGCAGGGAATTATTGTTGTCCGGGCGGCAGTACGCAGGGGTGGCAGGCGCGCATCACGCTACGTCCGAGCCCGCAGGTCTGCAAACATGGGTATGAGCCGGCTCACACCCGGTAAAAGCATCCAGAGGATTGCCGAAGAACGGGCATCCCGGCGCTACCCTAACATGGAAGTCCTGAACTCCTACTGGGTAGGCCAGGACGGCCGTTCGAAGTGGTATGAAATAATCCTTGTGGACCCACATCACCCGGGCATTTCATCAGACCGGACTCTCTCATGGATATGCAGTTCAGTCCACCGTGGCCGGGCCGAGCGTGGCAAGACCAGCGCCGGTATTAAGGGGCGTGGCATGAGATACCGCGGCCGTGGTACCGAGAAGACACGCCCGAGCATCCGGTCCAATGCAAACCGGGGGAAATAACCTTTTTTTCGCGGATGACCGCGACAGACGCAACGGTCCACCCGTATCCGGGTGGGGATACCAGCCTTTCCAGGTTTGCCCTTGAAGCGTCATCCATGGGATTCGACAGACTCCTCTCAACCGCAGGAGAGGCCGGCAGGTTCGCAGGAGTGGAAATCACCCCCGCAGTCATAATCCGGGAACAAACCCTGAAAGGAGCTACCAGGGTAATCCGGAAGGCATGCGAGTCAGATATCCGGCCTGTTATTATGGTTAATGCACGGGACGTGGCATTCAATCGCGGTGTCCTGGGTTTTCCAGGGCTGGACGTGCTCCGCCATCTCCACAAGTCTCAAAAACCGTCATTTGACCACGTATCTGCACGGATAGCCTGCGAAAGGGGGGTAGCTATCGATATTGACATCAGGCCCCTCCTGGTAACCTCCGGGCACCACCGTCAGAAAGTCCTCAAGACATACCGTGATATCCTGGCACTCCATCGAAAATACGGCTTCCTGCTCACTGTTTCGTCAAATGCCTGGTCTTGGCTTGAAATGCGCTCACCTGAAGATATGGCTGCTATCTGCAGCCTTTTTGGGATGAGCCATCAGGAGACAATCGCCGCCCTGAATTCACCAGAACGGGTCCTGACTCATGAAAGCCCTGTGAGGGTAATTTCATGAAAATCCTGCTGCCCTCCCTCCGGGATAACCACCGGTACATCCTCTGCCAGGTATTTCCTGCCTGGGAATCCATTGACCCGAAGGATGTATATTATGCAATCAATGATGTCTCCCGGGGATGGTTCGGTGATGCAAGGACTTCTGAGATCCAGCCTGTCGTCATCCAGATGTCACCGGGTTTTCTCATTGTTCGTTGTATACGGGGTGGAGAGGAGGATCTGACCGTAGTTTTACAGACAATTATCGAGATCAACGGAAAAAAGACTAGACTTCGCCCTGTCAGGACATCAGGGACAATAAAGACGTTAAAACAGTACGTGTCAGTACATCTTCCGCCGTTATTGACCCAAAAAGAAGTCCGGATATCCGGGACTGTGGTGACCGGGCTTTCTGATTCAGAGGGTCGCATCGATATCCCTGACGATGATACCGGACCAAAGGAATTACGTTTTATAACCACCCATGAGGTAGATGGAGCATAATGCAACCACAATATCAGATGGGGTATGATCGTGCAATAACGGTCTTCAGTCCCGATGGCAGGCTGTACCAGGTAGAATATGCCAGGGAAGCCGTTAAACGGGGTACGACCGCTGTCGGTATCAAATGCCGTGAAGGTGTCGTCCTTATCGTGGACAAGCGTGTCACCTCCAGGCTGCTGGAAGCATCTTCCATCGAGAAGATATTCATGATAGACGAGCACATTGGTGTCGCGTCATCAGGACTGGTAGGGGATGCGAGAGCCCTCGTTGACCGTGCAAGAGTGGAAAGCCAGATCAACCGGGTTTCATACGATGAACAGATCGATGTTGAAGCTCTTGCCAAGAAGCTCTGTGACCATATGCAGACCTACACACAGTTCGGGGGTGCCCGTCCGTATGGTACGGCCCTTCTCATCGCCGGCATAAGTGATGGTGAGTGCCGCCTTTTTGAAACGGACCCGAGTGGAACACTCCTTGAATACAAGGCTACGGGCATTGGCATCGGCCGGACCGCCGTTATGAAGGTTTTTGAGGAGGAGTATTCTCCGGAGGCATCAGTCCGGGAGAGCATTGCACTTGGATTAAAGGCGCTTCATGATGCTACAGAGGGCAAGTTCGATGTCAATACCGTGGAGATCGGTATTATTGAACTTGAGAACCCGGTCTTCCGGAAGATGAGCAAGGAAGAAGTTGCATCGTTTGTTGACCAGTCTGGATAAGTCCTGATTGTAAAAGGAAACTAAGATGATCCCCCTCGACAAGGCAGTCACGGCACGACTCGAGAGCCATGGGGAGCGGTTCGAGATCCTGGTGGATCCTGATCTCGCAGCAAAAATCCGGAAGGGTGAGCAGATCCCGGTCGAGGATGCCGTGGCCGCTCTCCATATTTTTGATAATGCCTCCCATGCGAGCCGGTCACCTGATGAAAGCCTGATAAAAGCTTTTCATACCGTTGATTTCGAGACGATCGCGAGAAAGATTATCGAAAAGGGCGAGATTCACCTGACATCCGAGCAGCGGAAGATGATGATCGCCTCGAAAAAGCGACAGGTCATCACCTTTATCTCCCGTCATGCCGTCAATCCGCAGACCGGGCTCCCTCATCCGCCGCAACGGATAGAAATGGCCATGGAAGAGGCGAGGGTGAATATCGACCCGTTTAAACACGTTGATGAGCTGGTCAAGGAGACCATGAAGGCCCTGCGTCCACTCATTCCCATCCGTTTCGAGGAAGTGAGAATCGCTGTAAAAATCTCCCCTGATCATGCTGCCCGTGCATATGGGGAGCTGCAGCTTGGGGGTATGATGGAGAAGGATGAATGGCAGAATGACGGCTCATGGATATGTATCGTTAAAATTCCAGCAGGGATGCAGGGCGAGTTCATAGATCAGGTCAACCGCGTTACCCGTGGTACCGGCGAAGTGAAGATTCTCAATCAAGTATATTAGGATCAAAGGACTATTATAAAGGGCTTTCAGAGGATACAATATGAACAAATCAAAGTCCAGGGCAAAGGGCAAGGTCGTTGGGAGCGCCGGACGTTTCGGTGCCAGGTATGGGCGTTTCATCAGAAAAAGAGTCAAGGAAATTGAAAGTGTGTCCAGGGCTGCCCATATCTGCCCCAAGTGTGATGTGAAGGCCGTCAGGCGTGAAGGGACTGGCATCTGGGCCTGCAGAAAATGTGGTTATAAATTTGCAGGCGGAGCATATGTCCCTGAGACTCCCAACCTGAGGGTTGCGATCCGTACAATTGAACGGAGCGAGGAGAAAGGGGCTCTGTAAAAAGGATGGCGGGTTCGTACAAGTGCGCCAGGTGCAAACAGAAGGTCGAGATAGATATCAATGTCCGTTGCCCGTACTGCGGTCACCGCATTCTTTTCAAGGAGCGCGGTGCTGCGACCAAGGACCTCAGGGCACGATAGGGTATCCCCCTGTCTCCTTCTTGCAAAGTTTCTTTTTTCTCCATGAAACCCTGCCGGAAAAGGCAAATCATGGGTATATGAATGCGGGTTCAGATGCATGGGAATGAAAAATCCCTGAATCATCGGGCAGAATTCGAGATCATGACATCAGCAGCCCCTGTAATAGTACAGGCCCTGCTGCCTGAGATAGAGAATGACGACCAGTGCCGCTCACATATCTGCTGTACAATCCAGGGTGTTGACCGTGTCGTCATCGAAATCAGCGCCACTGATATCCCTGCCCTTCGGGCATCCCTGAACCTGTGGCTGCGACTTGCAGGGGTTTCAGAAGAGATGCATGATATAGTCAGCCATCATACCTGATCCCGCATAGGAAGTACCATCAATGAACCAGATCCCTCCCAAGGTCCAGAACCAGATTGCGATGCTCCAGCAGATGCAGCAGCAGATGCAGAATATTCTCTCGCAGAAGACCCAGTATGAAATGGCAGTACGGGAAGCTAACCGGGCTCTTGAAGAGATAAAGGACCTGCCCGAAGGACGCGCCCTCTACATGACCGTTGGCACGGTCATGGTGGAGAAAGACCGGGAAACCGTCACCGGAGTCTTGAATGAGAAAGTAGAAACACTGGAGATCAGGATAAAATCTCTTGAAAAGCAGGAGAAGATGCTCCAGGAAAAGTTCGAACAGCTCCAGGCACAGGTGAAGCAGGCTATTGAAGGGAAATCACAGCCTGCTGCCTGAACACCTATTCCTTTTTCTCTTCATACACCCTGTAGAAAAGATTTATTGCGTTAATAACCGCCTCGGCAGAGGCAAGGACCACATCGTCTCCTGATGCGCTCGCCCCGAACACCCTGCCCTTTCCATCTTCGACTGCAATCGTTACATGACCAATTGCATCCGATCCGCCGGATATCGCCTCGATGTTGAACTCCTTCAGCTGGATGTCCATCGGCATGATCCCCATGATCGCTTTGATGGCCGCGTCAACCGGGCCTGTCCCGGTGCTCGAATACACATGCTCGACCCCGTTGACGAGGGCCTTTACGCTCGCCGTAGGAATTACATCGGATCCGGTCATGATGGCGATGTTGCCCAGGCTGATAACCGCTTTTCCCGTGTCAATTCCAAGAACGCTTTCGGCGATTTCGTACAGGTCGCCGTCTGTCATCCGTTTGCCCTTGCTTGCGATATGCTTTATCCGCTCAACTATCGTGTCCAACTGGGCATCATCCGGTTTTAAATGGACATCAGTCAGCATCTGGCGAACCGCGTGCCTTCCGACATGTTTACCCAGGGTGAGCCTCCGCCTGTGGCCGACCATCTCAGGGGTCATGATCCCGGGCTCGAATGTCTCGGCACAGGCCAGGACTCCATGAGAATGGATGCCACTTTCATGGGCGAAGGCATTTTCTCCGGCGATTGGCTGGCAGGGCGAGATACCGATCCCTGAGTATCGCGATATAAGACGGGACGTTTCTACAAGTTTTTCTTTTACTATGCCCGTCCCTATCCCGTAGATCGACTCCAGGATCATGACCGTCTGCGCAAGGTCGGCATTGCCTGCCCGTTCTCCGATCCCGTTCACGGTCACCTGAACCTGCGAGGCGCCAGCCTCGACCGCGGTTACGGTATTGGCAACGGCGAGCCCGAAATCGTTATGGCAATGGATGTCAATGGGGCAATCGACCTCCCTGGCAATCCTCCTGATCAGCGCTTTTACTCCACTCGGTGCCATGACCCCGACCGTATCCGGGACGTTGATAATAGTCGCCCCGGCTTCAGCGGCAGCTCTGAAGACCTCGATGAGGTAATCACCATCGGTCCTTGTTGCGTCCATTGCCGAGAACATACAGGAACCAAGATGGTCCCTGACATGCCCAACAACAGAACTGGTAATATCGAGGACCTCCTCACGGCTTTTCTGGATGGTATGGACTCTCTGGACATCCGATGTAGGGATAAAGACATGGACCATGTCGACGTCGCAGTCGAGGCACGTATCGATATCCGACCTGACTGATCGGGCGAGGCCGCAGACTGCCGAGTCAAGGGACAGTCCAGCGATGGCTCGTACGGTGTCGCGCTCTGCAGATGAGGATGCGGGGAACCCTGCCTCGATCGTACTCACGCCGATTAGAGAGAGCTGTCTGGCAATCTCGATTTTTTGTTCCAACTGGAATGATACACCCGGCGTTTGTTCTCCATCTCGCAGGGTCGTGTCGAAAACAGTGATCTTTTCCTTCGCAAAGCTGTCAGTGAAGAAGACAGCTCCCCGCTGACTGGCTCGTCATGCGTGACATGATAGGATCGTGGGCGCTTTGATTATTTAAACCACTCCGTGCAGGTGAATCGAGCCGTGATATCGATATATTTATGAAGAGACTTCTCTAATATCATAGGGCAAGAACCCGCCTTAACTCAGACTGGTAGAGTGCGCGGCTGTAGTATGGATTACCGTTTCAGGTAACTGCGCGGCTACCGCGATGTCCCCGGTTCGAATCCGGGAGGCGGGATCTTTCACCATGTGCCCAGGTAGTGTAGTGGCCTATCATGTCGGCCTGTCACGCCGACGACTCGGATTCGAATTCCGATCTGGGCGTTCTTTTATTCATTTTGTGATTTTTCAGAATATCCACCGAAAGGTATTCTGATCTCAAATCGTGCGCCTTTGCCAGAGGTACCGATCTCGGTGATACGAATTCCGGTAATTGATAAGATCTCCCTGACAAGGAACAAGCCAAGACCTGTATTACTACCATATCCCCGATCAAATATCCTCTCCTTGAGATCATCCGGGATACCCTGACCGTCGTCATCGCACCAGATGCACACCTCATTATCTACATAGTGCCATGAAAACCGGATATGCGAAAGGGTTGGGCCCCCATGCCGGAGGGCATTATCTATAAGATTATAAAATACCCGCTCTAGAAGAGGGTCTGCATAGATGAAAAGACCGGAGAGATTATTTTCAACAGTAATTCGCTCAGGAATGCCGATCTCCGCTGCCCGTAGT
>CAZGXZ010000032.1:12366-18354 GCA_964530035.1 uncultured Methanoregulaceae archaeon | reverse complement strand
TGTGACGAAGATGATCTGCGACTTCCAGGGTGCAGGGTTCAGCCAGGCAAGCCTCGAGGCGATCAGGAACGACCTCGAGAAGGAACCCATGACCATTCTCAGGTGCGAGGACACCATGGCAGCCGAAGAGGTCTCGGCGGCCCAGAAGGCCCCGCCCTGGATCCATGCCTGCTGGATGGGTGTCGCAGATTTCGTGGCGGCCATGACCCCGGTTATACCTTTTGCCTTCCTGCCTGTCGACCAGGCGAAGTACGCCTGTATCGCAGGAACCGCGGTCCTTTTGTTCCTTCTCGGGGTCGCACGGTCCCATCTCGGGAACCGGCCGCTGTTCAGGACAGTGCTCGAGACCATGGCGATTGCGACCGCAGCAGGCATTGCCGGGGTTATCTTCGGGCTGATCATCACCTGATGGAGGAATACGAGGGAATTCTGGTGGCCCCGTACCTTTTTTCGCAGGAAGGGCTTTATTGAAACCTTTTACATCCTCAATTTTATTCAACCCTTTATGAGAGATCTCCATCATCGGTACCTCCGGTCATACAATAGAACAGAGCCGATTTTTGGTTTTAAACTCGAACAGGCAGTGGATTAGAGGGATTATGACAGGGGGGCTGCCGCCCCCCAAACCCCCTGCATACGATAGGCATGGCAAGCCGTAAGCGGTTTCCTGATGCCCGTTGTTTTCTGTTTGATTATTCCCTCGTTTTTTCATTTCAGCAAGATTTTTCTGGTTCGAAATCTTCATGAAAGGCCGTGAGACTGCCGCCGGGGCGCCCTTCGGGGGCGGAGGTGTATCTTTTCGGGGGTGTGGGGGTGAAGCCCCCACTGATGGGTTGATTTTTCTCGGGTTTCGCGGGAGGTGACGACGGGTATTCGGCAAGGTCTGGAAACATACTGAAAGGGTTGAAAAATGTCATATCCCGTTTCTTCAATCATGCAGATTACCTGGCAATTATATCAGGCAGGGAAGAATTAGTTGTTAAATTAAGATTTTTTGCTCTGTTGGAATCCTTTACCTCCTCAATTTTATTCACCTCAAAATAAGAAAGCTCCATGAGCGGGAATTCCAATCAATGGATCCAACAGAGCAAAAGGAAGGTTTTCTCACCCGTGTGGGCCTGCCGGGAACCTTGCTGAACGGGCCCCGTCAGATCCCTCGCCCGACAGAAGGCAAAAATAACGGGTATGGGCTCCAAAAGAATAAATCCCTCCCGTTCCAAAGGTTCTGGTCAGATCATGCCTGAGCAGAAAGAGGATGAAGAATTCATTGCCCTGACGAAGGGACGTCTTGAAAGCCTTTCCGACGGCATATTCGCATTCGCGATGACGCTCCTTGTCGTCGGCCTGGCCCTGCCGGACAAGTCCCGCATCATCCAGACAAACGAGTTCGCGGTGGACCTCATTGGCTCACTCCAGTCCGATTTCTTTCATTACATCCTTGCATTCCTGATCCTCGGGGCGTTCTGGATCGGCCATCACCTCATGCTGCACCCCGTGAAACGGATCGACAAGGTCTATGTCTGGTTGAACCTCGCAACTCTCATGTTTGTGGCCCTTCTCCCCTTTTCAACCTCGTTTTCAGGTGATTTTCCAAGAGTCCCCCTCGGGTCCGTTGTCTTCGAAGCGAACCTCTTCGCCATCGGGATGGGGATGTTCTTCCAGGTCTTCTACTCCACGGGTCACCACCGCCTGGTCGCTCCTTCGATGACCCTGCAAAGCATCAGGAGCCTCCTGGTCCATAACCTCCTCGTCCCCGGTGTTTCGGTCGCCGGGATCCTCATCGCTCTCAGTGGCAACACCTCGAGCACGATGATCTACCTGGCACTTCCGGTCGTTGATCTCATCGTGCACAAAAAGTTCGGGTGAACTAAGATCCAGGGACGTCTCCTGACCCATTAATCCCATTTTTTCGTTCTGTTCTATTCAACTCGGGCTTATTCTCTCCGTCAGTTCACTCACCGGCCCCGGGTGACGGGAAGACCGCCCCATTCCCCTCCACACCGGTTCCCGGCCAGGTCCAAAACGACCAATACGGAGGACTGCACACGTAACGAAAGGGAAGGAACCACCAGACCATGGAGCCCATCAGCAAGGTCAACCTCGAACGCATCACGAACGGCATCTATGCCTTCACGATGACCCTCATGGTCAGGAACATCCAGGTGCCGCCGCCAGGGACGATAACTGACTACACGGCCCTCTCGTTTTTCCTCTTCGATACCTCCCTCTCCATCGCCGATTTTATCGGGGCATTCCTCATCCTCGGCATGTTCTGGCTTTTTTATTTCCAGGTCTTTCACCGGATGAAATCAGTTGACAACCGGTTCATCTACCTGCACCTCCTCTCCCTCATGATCGTTGTCTTCGTTCCCTTCACCCAGAGCCTGGCTGCCCAGAGCGAAACGATCCCGTCGGCAAATCTCATGTACCAGGTCAACTATCTCTTCCTTGCAGTCCTGCTGACCGTGGCCTGGCATCATGCACGGTCCCAACCGGCTCTCCTGGTAGAAGGCCTGGACCAGGAAGAGGCTGCATTCCTCGCAAAAAAATACCTCGTGCCGCTCTGCGTGGCAGTCCTTGGCATCGTCCTGGTCCTTGCAGGTTTCACTGAAATCGACCTCCTGTACCTGCTGCCCTTCATCATCATCGGGCTCTTTTTCAGGAAAACCCCCGGGGATACCTGATTGGGATGCCCGGGGTAGCTGCTCAAGGTGAGCGTATTGCCATACCGGACAGTGGTCTTTCAAAGAGTTCTTTTAAACCGGAAACGAAGATGTCTTTTCATTCCGGCTGCCAACCGATCAGGTCCGGCCGGGGAGCACCGATATGATGATCCGCGATGAAGCCCCGGGAGGACCCTGCGTCCGTTTCCAGTCTCCTGACCCGGCCCTCCTGGTCCGCGAGGGGTTGATGCCCGTGGACATGCACGTCCACACCACGCACTCCGACGGGTTCATCACGGTCAGGGACATCCTTGCATCCCATGCAAGGACCGGCCTCGCGGTCGCGATCACCGACCATAACTGCATCTCCGGGGTCAGGGAGGCTGTTGCAGGATCAGGCGGAGGTGGTGTTGTGATTCCCGGGGTGGAGGTCTCGGCGTCCGACGGACCCCATATCCTCCTGTACTTCGAACGCTTTTCCGGACTCGAGGATTGGTTCTCCCGCTCGGTCTGTGAGAAAGTCCGTGACTGCCCTTACATGGCGGTTTCCCTCACCTCCGAGGAGGTCCTCGATTCGGCAGATGAGTCGGGCGGCCTTGTCGTCGCTGCCCACCCCTATGGGTACTCAATCCTGCCGCGTGGGATCCTGAAATGCGTTGAAAACGGCGCGATATCAGACGGCACGTGCAGAAAGATCGACGGCCTCGAGGTCATATCCGGGGTCCTCTCCAGGAGGCTGAACGAACGGGCGGTTATGTATGCACGTCGTCACCACCTGGTGATGACCGGGGGGTCTGACGCACACATGGTCCGGGACCTTGGTCATGTGGTGACCTGTGCCCGTGCCGGGACTCCCGGGGAGTTTCTCGAGGAGCTCCGCAGACGGAGAAACCTGGTGATTGGACAGGAAAGCGGGCCTGCAGGGCATATCCTCTCGGGAAGTGCCGTCCTGACCCGGTACCTCCCGTATGTGCGACCGGGCATCAGGGTCCACCTGGAGCAGAACCTTCCTGCCGTGGGACGCCTGGTGCACCGGAAAAAAAGGACGGGGGAGAAAAAGGGGTAAGGCCGGTCATCATGTTTCACTGCAGATAGGAGAGGAGCCTCGAGACCCCTTCCTTGATCTTTACCTTTGTGCTACGGGAGGCATACCGTTCTTTTGTCAGTTCGCTGCAGTCGGAAAGGTCCGCGAGGAAGATCTTCTTCAGTTCATTCCCGAGGACGGGGTCATAGAAGAAGGCATTTGTCTCGAAGTTCAGGGAAAAGCTCCTGATGTCCCAGTTCGCGGTCCCGACGGAACCCGCTATCCCGTCGATTACGATGGTCTTGCTGTGGATGAACCCTTTTTCATAGGTATACCCCCTGACGCCCGAGTCGATGAGGTCGCCGAGGTACGAGTGACTTGACCAGAACACGAAGGGATGATCGGGCTTGCAGGGGATGATTATCCTGACATCGATACCCGAACGGGCGGCGAGCGAGAGGACCTGGAAGACCAGGTCGTCAGGGACGAAATACGGGGTCTGGATGTATACTGATTCCCTTGCGGCCGCGATGAGGCTGACAAACCCGTCCCGAATGGCCATTTCCGGGTTGTCCGGTCCACTCGATACGACCTGGAGGGCGGTTGTCCCGGTCGCCCCGGTGACGGGATAGTACCGTTCGGATGGGTCAACCCGGTCCTTCGAGGAGTGGTTCCAGTCCATGATGAAGCGGGTTTCAAGGCCTTTTATTCCAGGCCCCCGGATGAGGAGGTGCGTGTCCCGCCAGTACCCGAGGGGACCTTGACCCAGGTATTCCTTTCCGATGTTGAAGCCACCGAGGAGCCCGACCGTTCCGTCCGCCACGAGGATCTTCCGGTGGTTCCGGTGGTTGATACGGAGGTTGAGGAACGGGATGAGGAACGGGAAGAAGACCGCGACCTTTCCCCCCGCATTGGTCAGTTCCTGGAAGAAGGTCTTTGGGAGGGAATGGGCCCCGACGGCATCCACCAGGAACCTGACCTCGACACCCTCCCTGGCCTTTGCCGCAAGCTCGGAAACAAGTTTCCTGCCGCATTCATCGTTCCTGACGAGGTAGTACTCGATGTGGACGAACGTCCGTGCCGACCGGATCGCGGAGAGGAGGGCCTCGAACTTGTCCTTCCCGTCAGTGTACACGACGACATCGTTCCCAAAGGATATGCCGGCCTGGCCCTGCCGCATGAGCATCGGGACCATCCCCCGGAACCGTTCCATGAACGAGAGCTCCCCTGGCAGCGGTCCGGGCGGGAGCGATGCCGGACCTTCATCATCGACACTCTTGATGAGAGCCAGGTCAGCCTCCGTCTTTTTCTGGAAGACATAGTCCTTGTAGAGGTGTCTTCCGAAAAAGAGGTAGAGGATGAAGCCGAGGAGTGGGATGAAAAACAGGATCATCAGCCATGCGAGGGCGGTCGTTGGCTTGCGCCGTTCCAGGAAGACGATGACGATTGCTGTGACGATATTGAACAGGATGACAAAAAAGTCCATGATCCCGAAGGCAAGGGCGACGAAAAGGTCAACGAGGGAAGCATCCATGACGAAGGGTATGCCGATGGAAGTGAAAAACATGCCTGTGTACGGGTGGGGACGGACCTGGTCGACTCATTGCACCCGGGACCTGAAGTTAAGCATACGAGAACGTCTTTTACCCATAGCTCCCAAACTCCTCCTGCATTTGATTCTTTCTCCCCGTTGGGTGGAAGGACGGGGCCCTCATGGGAAAGGGGGGTTGGACAGCATGGGAGGGACCCGGGTCATCAGGAGCAATCTGTTCATCTCCGGGAGCTATTGCGTCGCAGAAAAAAAAGAAAACCTGGTCGGTGGAAGTCCAGATAGTGCAGCAGGAAACGCACCGGACTGCGAGGACGTGTCTGAAAGGAACCACCGTTCCGGAGTATCCTTCCTCATGGTCCCTCAAGATACCTGGTCATGATCTCCTGGCCGGAAAGGCACCGGTCCTCGTTCTGCTGTTTCCACACCGAACCGAAGAACCGCCTCTGGTTGTTTTTTCCATTCCAGGGTATGCCGTTCGGACGCCCGGTGAACACCATTCCCATGGCCGGGACAAGGCCGCTCGTGTCCCCGGTTATCCTGTTCTCCTGCTGACCGTTCACGTAGAGGGTGACCATGCCGGTGTCACTGTTGTAGGTCCCTGCAAGGAAATATGACTGTCCCTGTTCAGGCGAGGTGCCTGAAACCACCGACCATGCCGGGCGGTAGCCGTCACAGTTTACCGTCCTCGCATTGAAGATGAAGCGGGTGTTCTGGGAGTCATGGCCCAGGCTCCACCGTTGCGACCAGTC
>CAZGXZ010000032.1:0-12356 GCA_964530035.1 uncultured Methanoregulaceae archaeon | reverse complement strand
ATCTCCATAGACCGCTGCATTCAGGCGGTCAGGCTTGTCCCATGAAGCATAGGGATCGGTGTTCCACCGCAGCCATGTCGTCGCGGTGAACCCGGGCACGGAGACCGGCGTCGGTGATGGGGTCAGGGATACGGACGGGGTGACTACGGGGGTCCCTGTCGGCGAAGGGGTCGCCGTGCCAGTCGGAAAAACGGTGGACGTAACCGTGGGCTCCGGCGATGGAGAGGGTGATATCGTGGTCGTGGTCGGTGACACGGATGGGGTGACGACAGGGGTCCCTGTGGCTGTCGGTGTTGTTGTTGGGGTGGTCGTGGTTGGGGTCGGGGGCCCGGGGGAAGTTGGTCCGGGTGTACTGGTTACGGCAGCTCCGACCGTGACCTGTCCCTTGTAAATGAGGATGTTGTTGGGGTTGCTGACAAGGGACACGCTGTACTGGCCTTGTCCAAGGGCGAGGCCTGCAGCCGGTTTTTCCGCGTACAGGGCATATCCCGTCCCGGATGAACTCCGCCCGAGGTAGAGTGTATCTCCCGGTGCAATCTTTTTTGGAGGATCCGGGGCCACCACAACGGTTTTTCCATCCGGGGCGGTGATCTGGAGGTAGGCTGTTCCATCCCCCACCTGTGACAACATGACGTTGTCCCCTCCGCGGTGGTGAAGGGTGACGAACCCTCCCTGCCCGGATACTACCTGCTCGGAGTCGAGTGCAAGAAAAGGCTGTGTCCCGAGGACCTGGGAAAAGTAGCCGAGAAAAAACGCCGTGGCGATAACGACAACTGCCAGGACCAGAAAGGACATGAGGATAATTCCGACAAGCTCTGACAGGGCATGATCACTCGGCTCCCGGGTGTGCATCATGGACTGGTCTTCTTTTTGTGAATAAAAAACCGCGCCTGGTACCATTTCCGTGAGGTACGGGGTTGCATGACTTGAGCCCGGTTCTTCCCCGGGGAAGGCAGCGTGAACCGGGCTGCAGGGTACTTCGTACCTATGTGGCCTGTTGACCGTTTACCCAATATTTATCTCCCCTGTTCCCATATCCGCATGCATGTTCCTTGTCCATTCCGGTGACGTCCCTGCAGAACCGGTTGACAAACCCGGGTTCTCTCAGATGAAGGCCCGTTTCCTCCTGACCGCCCGGGAAGGATGTCCACGGTATGCCCTCCGCCTTATGGAGATCGGACCCGGTGGCTGCACCTCGTTTCACTCCCACCAGGAGGAGCACGAGATGTTCTTCCTCGAAGGAGAGGGCAGTCTCAGGACTACAGACCAAGAAGGGATCTCCGTCAGGCCAGGGGACGCCCTGCTCCTCATGCCCTGCGAACCAGGTCCGGAATACCGGGAAGGGAATCCTGAAGATGATCTGCACCGTTCCTCTGCTCCCCGGGAAAACCGGTCGGGAAACGACGCCGTGCGAATGACGTCGGGAATACAACCAGATACCTGATGCCCTCCTTCTGGCAGATGGTCTCCGGGTAAACCCCTTCACGGGTGGAGTTCATAGGTGAAGATACATTCTCGGACACAGGGGTCTTCGTCCTTGATCCCGCACGCGGTCGGCCCCGGCGTTGAAGATTCCGACGCCGCACACGCTTCAACCGTCGTTTACCGGGCAGACGACGGACAGAACGCCTTCTTCTCTCAGGGAGAAGTTCCTCCGTGCGTGCTCCTATACAAGGACATCTTTTCCAGGTTTGTTCCATTCAGGCCCTTCCAGCAGGATGACGATGAGGTATTCACCCATCCTGGCCAGCATCTGACGTATGTACTCGTCGCTGATCTCCACCATGAGGCACTCACTGTATTGTATCAAATAATTGCAGGCGGTATTTCCGGGTGTATTTTTTCTTCAGCAAGGGTGGCACTCCTGTCCCAGCCAGGATTCCCTGCCTGGGATACTGGCCGGAGCTGATACCCGGGACAGGTATGGCCTGCGTAGGAAAGATGATAGACATTTCAAAGCAATCCTGTCGTTTCCATATACCCGGCGGGTTGTGACAGGGTCCCTGGAGTCCAGAGAAATGGTCTCTCTTTGCGGCTACTGATGAGAACCCGGGGCAGGACCAGAAAAAAAGAATTAGTCTGAAACAGCGACCGAAGGATTGGCAGCAAGGAAGGACCCGACCTCGCGTCCCTGTTCAAGGCATGATGCGACCTTTTCACACGTGTCGCTCTCCTGTTTCCGGCCAATCCTTCGGAGAGCCATCCCCCTGTTGAACCATGCCTCCGAGTTGTATGGATCTATCCATATGGCCTTTTCATAGCAGGCAAGTGCATCGTCCGTCCGGTTCAAGCCTTCGAGGGCAACCCCCTTATGGAGCCAGAAGCTTGAAAAATCCGGAAAGGTCGCGATGATCTGGTCAATGTATGCCAGGGCCTGCTGGAAATGTCCATCGGCCACGAGGTCGTTTGCAAGACGGCTCATATACCTGATTTCAGGCGAAATTATGTGTTTTGTGACGTCTTTCATAGTATGTACCCCCCCTTCGGAAGCCGGTTTTCAGCAGCTCCCGTGTACCCCCCTGGAGACGCTCCTGCAAGGGACAATTTACCGGTTATCGTGGTGAATATTAGTTATTTGCACAGCAGGTCTGCCCGGCAGGTATGCCGTGCGAAGACTCATGGTTGCTTGCAGGAGAAGGAGAAACGGAAAACGGGAATAGGATAAGAGAAGAAAAAGGTTCAGCGTGGAAGTGCGACCGAGGGCTGGGCGGTCACATAGCTGCCGACCTCGCGTCCCTGTTCGAGGCACGATGCGACCTTCTGGCATTTGTCGCTCTCCTGTTCGCGCCCGGCCTTGCGGAGGGCCATCCCCCTGTTGAACCATGCCTCCGAGTTGTACGGATCGATCTGGATTGCCTTTTCGTAGCAGGTGAGGGCATCGTTCGTCCGGTTCAGTCCTTCAAGGGCGACTCCCTTGTGGAGCCAGAAACAGGCAAAGTCCGGGATGTTCGAGATCATATGGTCGATATATTCGATGGCCTGCTGGAAGTGTCCGTCGGACACGAGGTCGTTTGCATGGCGGCACATGTACTGGATCTCAGCGGGTATGATGTGTTTGGTTACTGCTGGCTTGGAATACATTGTCGTTACCCCCCTTCATGGAGCTCCTTTCCAGGTGCTCCCATGTAACCCCTGAAGAAACCCTTCAAGGGACAATTACCCGGTTATCGTGGTGTATATTAGTTATTTGCACAGCAGGTCTGCCCGGCAGGTCTGCCCGGCAGCTATGCCGGGCAAAAGACCGGCGGTGCTGAAAGGCGGAATCAGGGATACATCATCTTTCAGGTCCTATTATGTAATTTAAACTGCAATAATCCGGTTTTATATCATTTACGGGAGTAAAACCAGGAATCAGGGTTATAGCTGACTTTTCAGGCTCCAACATGATATGATTCAAAATATACCCCTCTATCCGCCACTTTTATCGTCCAGGAATGATTGGTCCCTTTCATGGGGCGGCGGGTCATTGAAATGGGTTTTACCTGACCTGCATCCTCCAGGAGTTCATAGAAAAGTCCCGCTGATTTTAACAGGGAACAATCCCTGAACGTACCCATGATAATCCGGGGTGCCTCCCGGCCGGGAGATCAGGGGCTGGATGGCTTTTCAAGGAGAATAGTGAAATTGAAGCGGCCCCCGAAAAACGCCTTCTCTCTCAGTCCCAGGGGTCCGGCCAGTGACAGCACCGTGCCACGACCCTGGAAATGAGGGTCCCGGATGGTCTCCTCGACGAGCAGGACTCCCCCGGGTCTGAGCGACCGGCAGATCTCCCGCATGGCCGCCTCCCTGTCAGGAACCTCACCGAGGACGGTTATAAGGACAGCCCGGTCGTATACGCCGCTTTTCAGCTTCCCTTCGCCCAGCCCGGCCTGAAGATACGTGATGTTCCCTAGGTCTTCCCGACTGGCCCTCTTCCTTACTTCGGCGAGCATCCCCTCCTGGAGGTCCATCGCCATGACATGTCCGGCAGCTCCCACCTCCCGTGCCATCGGGATGGTGAGCCGCCCCGGTCCGCAACCAGCATCAAGAACGCTCATACCGGGAGATAGCCCGAGGTGTTGAAGAGTTCTTTTCGTCCGGGAGCTCAAGCCCCCTGAAAACGGGGTGTCGAGGGACCATCTCATCCACACGGGACAGGGAAGCGAGAACCGGCGTGATACGAGCATCCATGCAAGGAAAAGGACCCCGAGGCCAAGGATAACCAGGGTGACAGATACCAGGAGGGACATCTGGCGGTACTATCAGCAATCAGGGGGGAAAAAGCATTGTGTGGGCTTCTCCGTAAACCCGTTGCTGATATCCCCACCGGTGCGAGAGGGAAGCCTGGCTCAGCTTTACCCGGGGGTCTTCCTGCAGGAACCTTCCGGTATCTTCAGGACAAACCTGGCCCCCTTACCGTAACTGCCTTCCTCGTGGATCGTTATGCCGGTGATCGCGAGGATCTCCCGGGAAAGGAAGAGCCCGAGGCCGGTGTTCTTCCCGAACCCCCGTTCGAAGATCCGCTCCTTTTCATCGTCGGCTATGCCTGCTCCGTCGTCCTCACAGATGATGGCATGGTCTTCAAGGAAGAACCTGACGGTCGTAATCGGCCCGCCGTACCGTACTGCATTATCGATGAGGTTATAGAAGACCCGCCCGATGAGGGGATCGGCAAACAATCTGGGCCCCTCGGGAACAGAATTGATGAAGGCTACCTTGTCAGACCTCACCTGTTCCATCGCGGACTCGATAAGCCCGTGACAGTCCTGCCACCTGGGAGCGTGAGCCCCGATCTCCTCGTAGTCCCTCGTCATCCGGACCATCTCGCTGACCTGTTGTAACGAGGTGTCAATCTTCTGGATACAGGCATTGGAACAGGCCTCGGTATGCATTTCTTTCAGGACCTCGAGATAGCCCTTCATTGCAGTGACCTTGTTGTTGATGTCGTGCAGGGTAATCCCGTTCAACAGGGTGAGTTTCCTGTTGGCCTCATGGAGTGCCTTTTCGATCCGCTTCCGCTCTGATATATCCCGCATGATGAGGATCCACCTGTACGGGCGGCCTTCAGGGTCCCTGATAAAATCGGCATTCACCTCAGCCGTGAAAACAGTCCCGTCAGCACGGGACATATGGTATTCACCCGGGCGTGTCGGACCCCCTTCAGCTCTCCTCTTGAGTGCCTCCCCGGCCCGTTGCCTGTCATCTGGGGCGATAAACTCGCTGATATGCCTGCCCAGGACCTCTTCCTCATTTCCATACCCGAAGATCCGGAGTGCCGCCGGGGAAACCATGCGGACGATACCCTCGCGGTCTGTGATGGTTATGTCATCCGGAGACGCGTGCAGGATGGAGCGGTACAGGGCTTCATTCTCTCTCAGGGCATTTTCAGTCTTCCTGCGGTCAGAAATATCGATTCCTATCCCTGTTACGTAGGGTTCTCCGTCGAGGATGATCCTGACGGCGGTGAAATACATCGGGATGAGCTCCCCCGACCGGGTTTTTATTATGCCCTCCGCCTCGGCAAAGCCATCCTGGAATACCCGGCCGATATTTGTCCTGATTTTTTCCACCTCGGCAGGATCGTGGCGGAACCAGTCGAATACATCAAATGCCTCGAGCTCCGATGAGGAATACCCGGTCATGGTCTCGTGAGCCTTGTTCCACCGTACCAGCCGGCCTTCCTTGTCATACATGAAGAGAAGGCCTGGGACGGTGTCGAGGACGGCATCGGTAAAGATCCTCTCCTGGGCCTGGTTTTTTTCAGCCTGTTTCCGTGTGGTGATATCCATCAGGACGCCCGAAAACACGGTTTCACTTCCATGGGAAACCGGCACGGATAAGCCCTGGAACCAGATAACCTCGCCCGATTCCCTGATGAAGCGTGCTTCATAGGACCATGGCTCGAAGTTCCTGACTGCGTCCGTTATCGACCGGATGAAGCCCTGCTGGTCTTCCGGGTGGATATGCCTGGCGAACTCCTCAAAAAATCCCTCAATTCCGGTGTGAATATCGAAAATTTCTGCTGCGCGATCATTTATGTAGTAAAGCCCCTGGGATCCGTCCGGCCTGGCATAGTACTGGTATACAACCCCCGGCACCATGTTCGTTATTTCCTCGATCTGTCGTTGCTTTACAACGATCTGCTGCTGGGCAACAGCCAGTTCGTCGAGCTGGCTCCGCAGTTCCTCCTCGGTGGCCGCAAGTTCCTCGTTCCGGGACCTGAGTTTTTCCTCCAGGAGGTTCCGCTCCGTAATGTCGAGGGCCGTGAAGGTCACGCCGAGGGCATGGTCGGATGGGTCGATGGGGGTTGAACTCAGCAGTATGTCACGGATGACACCGTCCCTGCGTTTCCAACGGGTCTCAATGGTTCCGGTACCATACAAACGGATAGCCTCGTATTTTTCGCGCCCGACGCGTTCAAATTCATCATCATCGGGATACAGGACCCGTGCACTTTTTCCGATGAGATCATCAGCATCATACCTGGTAATCTCACTCATCATCCTGTTGACCGTGAGGATCTGCCGGTTGGACACTACCCCGATGCCCACGGGTGCCGCCCTGAAGATGCTGGAAAGGGAGGACTCGCTTTCCCGGAGGCGTTGTTCCTTCTCGGCAAGGAGGTTGAACTGGTCGCGGAGCTCCTCCTCGGATGCCGCGATCTGCTCATAGGCCGCCATCAGTTCCTCATGAGTCCTCCGGCTATCGGTGATGTCCATGGCGATGTGGATGACCTTTTCTAGATTCCCGGCATCGTCACAGACAGGAGTACAGGTCACGGAATAATAACCGTTCAGGGCCTGGATCTCGAGTTCTGCTGTTTCCAGGGGTACTCCCTTTTTCAGACGCTCGAAGGGACACCGGTCCGGCGGGTGGTCAGTGCCAGGCCCGTGGAATATTTCGTAGCAGGGCTTTCCCCTGACCTGGTCAAGCGACATGCCGGTGATCCGAAGGGTTGCATCGTTGGCGTCTATGACGCGGTTCGTGGCATCAAGTACGATGGCCGGGTGACCGATGGCACGAAATATGGCCTCCCAGTCCTTTTTTGCGTGGAGCATCCCTTCTTCGGCTTTCTTGAACTCGGTGATATCGCGGATTGACTCGATGGCACCGACGATGTTTCCCTGCCGGTCGTAGAGGGGGCTCGCCTTGCCAAGCAGGATCAGGGATCTCCCCCTGGGCCTTGGGAGGGTGGTATCTGCTATCAGGGAGTCTTTCTCACGAAGGATATGCGCGTAATTCCTGGCAATCGTTTCATCGGGTTCAAATATAAGGTCGATGAGAATAGGACGACGTACCCCGTAGAAGGGGACGGCGTATTCGTAATTTCCTTTTCCAAGCATTTCTGAAGCAGAACTGCCGGTCATTTGCTCGATGGCCCTGTTCCATGCGATGATATTGCCGGCCTTGTCGATCGCGAATGTTGCGTCCGGCAGGAAATTGATGATGTCTGCGAGCCTTTTATCGGTTTCAGTCCGCAGGAGTTCCGCCTCCCGCCGGGAAACGGCCTGCTGGACCTTGTGGGAGAGCTCGGCGAACTGGGCGGTCGGGTCTCCCCCTTTCTGCAGATAGAAGTCGGCACCATTGTTGATTGCATCAATTACGATCTCCTCCCGGCCCCGCCCGGTGAACAGGATGAACGGGACATCACCGTATTCGTTCCTGACTGCCTTTAAAAAATCAATCCCATCAATCTCCGGCATCTGGTAGTCGGAAATAATTGCGTCGAATGACTGGCCCGCCATCAAAGAGAGGGCCTCACGAGCCGAAGCTGCCGTTGCTACCCTGAATTTTCCCGTCCGTTCGAGAAAGATCCGGGTAATACGCAGGAGGGCGTCCTCATCATCAACGTATAGTACTGAAATCACGGGCCAACACTTGATGCATCCAACTCGCTCTCTTCAGGATAAAACTCTATTTGAACAGGTAACGGGAAATATCATCCGAGTGGACAGGCTGGAACAAACCCCTGTGAATACGTCCCAACGTGAAGAATTTTCCGGCATTGAAAAAGGAGGGGGTTATCGGGCTGTTTTCAATGGAGGCAATGTGCCGGTAACCCGTTTCATGATGGTGACGACCGTAGAAATCGTCGGCTCCGGTCCCACGCTCTGCCTGTAGTCCGTGGTTTTCTGCGGCAATAGCCGGTTCTCATTTGGTTCCCGTATTGTCGGGACCTGGCTGAACTTCCTTCCGGCGAAATCGTCGGGCTTGATCGTCGCATCCGGCACATTACCGGTGCCGGGAGCGATCCTGCCTGGTACAACCGGGTTCTGGACTTTCTCGGTCTTTTTCTGTGCGGTTGTCGCGAACCTTGAAAGGTTCACATCGAACCAGATGATGTCTCCGCAGGTCGTATTATTCCGGTAGAGCCGGTACTGCAGAGTATAGTGGTCCTCGCGGATGTCCGGGGCTGTTATCCAGAAGCTGAAGGTGTAGGGCTGGTACTCGCAGGTGTTGTTCCGCATCCATATGGGTGAGGGGTTGAACTGCTTCGCCGGTTCGTTCCATGGCCACAGTGCCGTCGTATTGTTCCAGCACTGCCCGCAGTCGTTCACGAGGGTGACATTGACCAGGTACTTCTGGCCGATGAACATGGTCTCATTTGCCGTTATGTTCATGACCGTGAAGTTGCAGCAGTCGCCCAGCGGGGGTAGCGGGGGAAGGTCGGGGGTCGGGATGACCGGCGGTGTCCATAAAGGCGTCGGGGTTTCGAACGGGGTCACCGTGGCAGTCGGAGTGGGAGTCTCGAAGGGAGTCACAGTCGGGCAGGGTCCGGTGACCTGTTCTTCGACATGTCCGTCACAGTACTCCTTGTATATGGTCCAGCCTTCCGGACCGCAGGCTTCCCATGTCCTCTTGCACTCGTTGCAGTACTGGCCGGTGTCGATGTCCATGACATTTATAGGGTCTTCAATGGTGCAGACCTGGTGAATACGGCAGTTCCGGCACTCGGTGTAGCAGGACGGTGCTTCGGGAGCGTTTGGTGTTGGCTTCGGTTTCGGGGTCGTCTGGTAGGAAAGCGGCAGGTAGTCCTTGTCTGTTGCTGAGCCTCCTGCTATGGTAAAGGGATTGGTAATGAATTTCGTCGTTGGGTTGACGGGATTGGTCTCTGACCATCCTCGTGATGTATCATTTCTCCCCCAGTAGTTACCTCCTGTGTACGGACCCCCGACGATATTTCGTCCCTGTGTCTGGGTGGTGTTCCATACGTTTCCCGTATTGGTACCGATGAACCTGACGGCATTTCCGGAGCTGTTTGCAAAGTAATTGTTATAGATCAGGTTGTTGTTTGAACCGGTTGAGAGCCCGATGACGTAGTAATTGCGTCCGCTATATGCATGGGCAGTCTTGGGGGTGATGATGTTGGAGGTGATGTTGTTTTCGGATGAGTCCTCGAGGTACAGGCCATAATTCTCGTAGTTGAAAATGTCGTTCACTGAATTGTTGTCAACAATGTTCCTGTCCGACGATATCAGCCGTATCCCATATGCCGGGGAATTTTCAGGATCGACGTCGTCCACGACGTTGTTCTTGATAAACCCGTTGTCAACGTCCTTGAATGTTATTCCCGACGGGTAATAGGCATAGACCGTCTTTACTGAATTGTTCCAGACAATGGCCCCGTCTGAACTGTTCACGAATATGCCGTCCGAGGAACCCTGGTAGTTGTGGCTGGCATCAGTATAGTAATTTGCGTTGATATTGACCAGCTGGTTGCTGGTTATCGTGGTCAGGGTTGAGTTGGACACTTCGATGCCATAGGTCAGCTTGTTGCCTTTGTTCCAGGCATTTCCGGCAGTAATGATCTTTCCAATTGTGTCCAGCCTGTTTCCATGGATATGGTTGTTGTCGATGTAGTCATCAGGTATGTCGCCGGAACCCCAGTTCGAGTCGTACAGGCCGATACCCACTGATGTGCCATTTCCATAGATGGAGGTCAGGGTATTGTTGTAGATGGTATGGTTGCGTACGCCTTTTTCAATGATACCATAGGTATTCTTTCCTTTCTCGTTGGAGTAATCACCGAACGTCTTTAAGGTGTTGTTATAGATCGACCCTTCAGACGAACCGGTGACGTGGATGCCGTAGATATTCGTTCCCGTGAGGGTTGACAGGGTGGTGTTCCGGCTGGTGACGTTGTTGGAGTCCGTAAATCCGATCCCGGTGACAACCGGCTGGTTCCAGTTCCCGATATTGTTGAACGAGGAGTTCACCGCCTCGACCCAGTCCGAGTCCTGGACGAGGATCCCGGCCTGGTTCATGTTGGTGATCTTCGCGTTGGATATCGAGACGAGGTTTGAGTCACTTACCTTGATCCCGACGTTTCCATTGTCGATAGCCACATTATCAAGGACCGCACCGTTCACGTTGTCGAGGAATATCCCGGTCGCCCAGTTGGTCAGCTTGATATCGAGGATCTTGAGGCCGGTGACTCCCTGGGCCCAGATCCCATAGAGGTTGTTGTTGGCATTCGTACCATCAAGGGTGTACTGTGAGCCGTCGTTGTTCGGGTTCCCGGTCAGGGTTACACCATTCCCGGTAATCTTGATACCGATGTCATGACCGGTTGAGAACAGCTTGTCCAGGTACCAGGTCATGCCACCCTGTCCGGAACCTATCTCCCAGTATTTGTTGCCGGTCCCGTCAGTCATCTGAACGGGATAGGCAGGGTCGTCAATCGGGGGGTCAATCGGGTCCTCCGGCATCAGGTTTTCAACAGCCTGTGCAATCGAGCCACCGGCTTCAGGGACCTGGTCGGGAGTCGGATCCGGGGTCGGAATCCCGGTAACGGACTCTGTCGGAACGAGGGTGGGCTCAACTGAGAGGTCTGCGGACAGGGTTCCTGGCATGAACAGGGTTGGCTGTTCAGTAGGTACCTGGGTCGGTACCTCGGTAGGTGCCTCGGTCACCTGGACAGGGGCCACGTCCACAGGAACCGGGTCCGGAACGCCTGTAGGTTGTTCCATCGGCGCAGCAGGAGGGTTCTGACCGGACTCTCCATCGTCTGCCGCGACAGGTACAAACAGTACCATGGAGCACATGAAAATGAACATAAGAGCGAGAGAAGCCCTGAAAACAGGCATCGGTTCTTTTCGGATCACGGTGATTCAGCCTTCCTTTCATCCTGGAATCATCGCTGACCAGATATTCCAGGATGATGTGATCATTTCATATTTCGTTGTCGGTTTAAGTCAATTTGCGTTATATAGTTGTAATTCACCAAATCAATTCACTATTGCATATCATTAGAAACTCATGAACCCCTCTAAAAAACCGGCCGTCCCCTGTGGACGAGCGACGTTCAGGTTCTGATACATAATGTAGCTTCTTCCATTCGGACAGCATACAGGTGTAATCCGACCCGGTATTGAAAACAGGTACTGACGATGAAAATCCCCGGCAATATAATCCAGGCCCGGTGTTTTACAAACGGGAATGATATGCAGAGGGGAACTTCATCTGATGCCATGGACCGGGATCAGATGATTTCCAGGGCAAGGAGTTCCCCAATCTCCTCTTCACCTTGTCAGGACTCCGTGGGCTGTGGTGCCGTTACGGTTCGTTGCCATCGCGGGAATGAAGGATATGCCGTATCCCGTCAGCCAGCCCCATGTTGGTTATCTTCCCATCTTCCCCTGATACTATTTGCCCTGCAGTGTTCATGGGTTCATTCAGGCAACCTCTCCCTGCAAGGGAGAATATTTTTGAATAAAAGGCGAGTCCGGAGCATAACTGACCCGCGTTTATGAGGGGAAACCTTTCGGATACAATCAGAAATACCCTTGACCATTCAGATATCCTTCATGTCGGCACCGATGAGTATACCTTCCCCGGGTATCTACCTTGACGTGAGATCTCATGAGTAATTTTTCCTCTGTCAGGGATCCGCATATCCCGGCAGATCAAATAATCAGTGACAGGTGCAGGCAGCTCGGAGCGATACAGACAAAGGGCGACCTTGGACGGGCTATAGCTGATATCGTCCTCTCCTGCTCCCCGCGGGACCTCCAGGAGATGAGGTGGAACTTTTCCGGAAAAATCGGTTCTCTCGACCCGGAGTATAAAAGACGACTCGAAGAGACCATCACAGGATACCTCCATGGTACCTACCAGGATATCAGGCTCATGAACCAGCAGGGGACCTTCTCCACGATGCACTCACCTGTCCCGTCCGTCAGCAGGTTGTACTGGCAGATGGTCGAAGGGCAGTGTACCGGAGGAGTCACCGGGAGCCGGCTCAAGTTCCTCAAGTTCCTGCTGTCCGGTTTCTGTATGCTTGTACTGGATAAACCCGGACACCCGGTCGGGATGCCGTTTCCCGGGGGTGACTCGGTAACATACCTCGACGGGACCTATTACTGCCCTGTCAGGGA
>CAZGXZ010000031.1:0-18482 GCA_964530035.1 uncultured Methanoregulaceae archaeon | reverse complement strand
ATCGTCGGTTCGTCGAGGAACAGGACCTCGGGTTCGTGGACGAGCGCCTGGGCGAGCTCGAGCCGCCGCCTCATGCCGCCCGAGTACGTCCCGGTCAGGTCATCGGCACGGTCGGAAAGGTCCATGACCCTGAGTACCTCGGCGGCCTTCTCCTCGCGGTGCGGGACGTTGTACAGCTTGGCGAAGAACAGGACGTTCTCCCTGCCGGTCAGCTTGATGTCGACCGCCATGTCCTGGGGGACGTAGCTGATCCGCCTCCTGACCTCGGCCGACTCCTTCCGCACATCGTACCCGCAGACCCGTGCAGACCCCCCCGTCGGGGAGAGGAGCGTTGTCAGCATGAGCACGGTCGTCGTCTTTCCGGAGCCGTTCGGGCCGAGGAGGCCGAAGACCTCGTTGGATATGTCAAGGGTGAGGTTGTCCACGGCACACAGGCTGCCGTAGTGCTTCGTCAGGTCCCGGGTCTCAATGGCGGTCATGGGAAAGGAAGGGGACCGGGTGCCGCCGGTCCCGTAGCGCACCGGTTATATTGCCGCCGGGGCAATAAGAACCCTCCTGAGGCGACAGATTCCTGATCCATGGAGAATAATGGTTTGTATAGGGACAAAAGGGACTGGTCGCCTTATGGCATGGCGGCCACCAGTGTCCGCCCCCGTGGCGGCCTAGGGTGAACGTTCCTGCCCGTCCCGGTACCGGAACGCACCGGCAGGCACTGACAGCTCGAACCTGGCCCCGCTCCCCGGCGTCCCGCACTCACGGACCGATATCCCCGTGACCGAGAGCACCTCGCGGGCCAGGAACAGCCCGAAACCGGTGTCCTTTCCGTACTCGTGGCTGAAGATACGCTCCTTCCGTTCTGACGCGATGCCGACGCCGTCGTCCGAGACCGCCAGTACGAGGCCGTCTCCTGATGGCCTTGCGGTGATGGTTACCATGGTCGCCTTCACCCCGTGCTCCCTGGCGTTCCGGAACAGGGCGCCAAATACCCGCCCGACAAGAGGGTCGGCATAGAGTTCGAGGCCCTCACACCTCTCGGACAGCCTGACGGCGATCCCATGGTTTCCTTCGGCAACGGACGAAATCCGGAACCAAAACGGTCCCTGGCTGCCGAGGCCCTGGTACTCCCTCGTAGCCTCGGCATGGTTCCTGCAGAGGGAGCCCGCAACCTCGATTTTTTCGATGTACTCCTTCTGGGTATCGGTCGTGCAGACCTCCTTGAGGAGCGCCAGCCAGCCGGCGACAAGGCCGTAGCTGTTCAGGACGTCGTGCCTGAAGACCGTGGAAAGCGAGTTGAGGCTCCTGTTTGCGGCCCTGGCCGCGGCTTCGGCCCGCCTTGCCGCTGCGAGGTCCCCTTCATCCCCCTGGCAGGGCCCGGGAGCATCCGCACCACCGGCAAATCCGGTGGAGATCCCGGCCCGGACCGCCCGGGCTTCCCTTTGTTCCAGGTCCCTTTGCCAGGCGCGGAGGAGCTCCTCCTGGCATGAAAGCCGCTCCGGGGTCTCGTTGATCTGGACCTCGGTGCGTTTCCGTTCGGTAATGTCCCTCCCGACGACCTGGATGCCACGGAAGGCGCCGTTTGAGAAGACCGGCGACCCCTGCATCTCGAAGACAACGGTTTTTCCGTCATGTGCCGTTATGGTGACAGGAAAAAACCCGGTTGACCCGCCACGCGGCAGCTTCAGGGCGACCGGTATCATCGCCCCGACTCCCTCGAACCGCGGGCTGTCCCCGTCGAGCCGCTCTCCCAGGGCCTCTTCGGGTTGGTACCCCGTGAGCGTGGCAAACGACGGCGAGATGTAGGTGAACCTCAGGTCGGCGTTGACGAACATGATGAGGTCAGAGGAGTTGTCGGCAAGCTCCCTGAACCGTTCCTCGCTCTCCTGGAGCGCCTCCTCGGTACGTCTCCGGTGGATGGCCTGCCTGACCCGGTCGGCAAGCTCGCTGAAACGGGAGTCCGGCTGTGCACCCTTCTGGATGTAGAAGTCTACCCCGAGGTTGATCGCCTCGATGGCGACCTCTTCCCTCCCGCGGCCGGTGAACAGGATGAAGGGCACGGCCCCGGAACGAGACCGTACCTCTTTTAAAAAGTCGAGTCCGTTCATCCCGGGCATCTGGTAGTCGGAGACAATGGCGTCGTAGCTGACCAGCTCGGACTTCTCGAGCGCCTCCTGTGCCGACAGGGCGGTCTCGACGATGATGCCGTGGCTGTGGCCGAGCATCTGGCGTACGACGTCCAGGATGAGGGGGTCGTCATCGACATAGAGGATGCTCAGGGAACGTGTAGCCGGGTCCACTACCACGAGGTGTGCCCGAACGCCAATAAAGGTTCTGATTCTTCCTTTCCGCTTCCATCCCTCCCCGAAGGTGTTGACGGGCATTTCATACGGTCCTGCAGGTCCGGGAGGAAAGGAATAGCTTTTTAACACAAGAGGTCTATCCCTCACCAACCAGCAGATTGGTGTATCGGAGAGAGAACACAATGCACATCATCAAGGGTCTTATTCTAGCATGTGCTCTGGTAGCGGCATGTGTAGCCCTTCCGGCCTCGGCAATCGTCCTCGAGGTCTCCTACAAGGGGACCGTGGTATCGGCGAACGAGACCGCGGGGGCACTCGTGCTTGCCGTCGAGTCACGGTACGGATGCTCGTATGATGAAAGTGGCGCCCATTGCCAGTGGAACCCCATATCGTCCCAGGACATAAACGGTTCGGCGAAAACCATTGTTTTCACAGGTATTGCCGTTGGGGACCGGGTCGAGGGGAGGATCCTCGGCGGTGACGGTGGAAAATGGAAATCGCTCGCCAGGATCATCACCGACCATAAAGGAAAAGAGGTCGCGACCAGGGTCTACGGCGACCCGTCCGGCATACAGACTCCCCTTGCCGCCGGTTACAAGGTAGAGACGACGACCATCCCGGACTGCTCGACCTGCTCGGGGACGGTCTGCGATGCGGCATACGGAGGGGTGAACATCAGCGACCAGACCGGGACGCTCGTCCAGCAGACGGTCGGAAAGGGCGAACCCGTCGTATATAACATGAGGACCGACGGCTCGTCCGTGACTGTCATGTTCGACGGGGGCACCTCGTCGAGGGCAGACTGCCCGGTCTATGAAAGTGCAGGCGGCATCCCGGTCATGACCGGCATCCAGGCGCAGCCCTACTTCCTCATCTGGGCCGTCCCTGCCATCCCGCCGCAGCCCGTCCCGACCCCGCCCGTCCCGACGATGAAAGTCCTGCAGAATGGTGAAACGTACAAGCGCATGTCCGCGGGCTCCTATGAAGAGTCGCGGTACACCTTCGTGAAGTGGAAGGGGCGTTAAAAGGACACCCCTGAACTCCGGCACGGGGTCCCGGCCCCCTCTTTTTTTCCGGCGGCACGCCGGCATACCCGTTCGTGGGAATGATGTACCATGGATAACCCCGGGTGAAACGCCCGCAGGCGACAGTACGGAGACACGCTGACCTTGATCCGGCTCCTGTATATCGACGACGAGGAAAGCATGCTGGTGCTCGGTCAGGCATACCTCCGGCGTTCAGGGAAGTTCGAGGTGGAGACTGCCCTATCAGGCGAGACAGCCCTTGAAAAATTTAAGAAGGGCCATTTTGACGCCATCATCTCTGACTACAGGATGGTCGGGATGTCCGGGATCGAGCTCCTGAAGGAGGTCAGGAAGAGTTCCTCCGTCCCGTTCATCCTGTTCACGGGCAGGGGCCGCGAGGAGGTCGCCATCCAGGCCATGGACAACGGGGCGGACTTCTACCTCCAGAAGGGGGACGATTCCGACGTCATGTACGCCGAGCTCGAACACAAGGTCCTTGCGGCGGTGGAGCGCCGGCAGGCCCGGGAAGCCCTCGCAGCAAGCGAGGAACGGTACCGGGCACTCATCGAGACGACCGGGACGGGTTTCGCTGTCCTTGACGGGGAAGGAGCCGTATGCGAGGCAAACAGCGAGTTTGTCCGGATGACCGGCCGACCCTCGAAGGACGAGGTCCTGGGGCAGCATGTCCTGGAATGGACCGTCCCGCACCACCGGGAACCGACCCTGCAGGCCTTCCAGGACCTGATGCGGACCGGAAGACTCCGTCATTACGAGGTGGACTACCTCTGGCCGGACGGCACGGTACTCCCGGTCGAGGTCAACGCGACCACGATATCCATGGGAGCCAGGACCGTTGCCATCGGCCTTGTACGGGATATAACCCACACCAGGGAGGCCGAGGCACGGCTCAGGGAGTCGGGGGAGCTCTACCGGACACTCGTAGAGCACAGCCAGGACGGCGTCTTCATCATCCAGGACGGCAGGATTGCCTTCTCCAACGCGGCCTTTGCCGCGATTGCCGGCTATGAGAGGGAGGAGGTGATCGGGATGGAGATAGCCAGGCTCATCGCCCCGGAACACCGCGAAATGGTCATGGACAGGTACCGCCGGAGACAGGCCGGTGAGGCGGTCGAGGACCATTACGAGTTCCTCGTGCTCCATAAGGACGGTGAAAAAAGGGTCCTTGTCTCGATGGACGTCGGGATAATCACCCACAGGGGGAGGGTTGCGAGCATGGGGACCGTCCGTGACATCACCGGGCGGAAAGCAGTGGAAGAGGCCCTTTCCAGGACGAACCGGAAGATGCATCTCATGTCATCGCTCACCCGCCACGACCTGTCGAACCTCGTGACGGCGCTCCAGGGCTCGCTCGACCTCACCAGGACCGAGGCCGACCCGGGCCGTCGCGAAACATTCCTTGACGAAGCTGACGGGATTATCCGGCAGATTTCCCGCCACCTCGCCTTTACCGCGATCTACCAGTACCTCGGGGAGAAGGAGCCGTCATGGCAGGACCTCGGGACCGTAATCGCGGCTGTCGCCAGCGGGAGCCATGAGATACCAGTTGAACTGGACCTTGCCCCTCTCGAGGTCCTTGCCGACCCCATGCTGGGCAGGGTCTTTTCAAACCTGGTCGAGAACACGCGGATGCACGGCCGGGGTGCCACCCGGGGGCGGTTTCTCACGGAGACAGGCCCTGGGGGGGCTGTCATCATCTACGAGGACGACGGCTGCGGGATCCCTGCTTCCGGGAAGGAACGGATCTTCGAGCAGGGTGTAGGGGAACACACCGGTTTCGGCCTCTTCCTTGCCCGGGAGATCCTTGGGATCACCGGGATAACCATACGTGAGACCGGGGAGCCCGGCAAGGGGGCCCGGTTCGAGATGAGCGTCCCGGAAGGGAAGTACCGGGTGACAGGTACGGTGCACTGAGGTAGCCTGTTTTAGTAGGAGGGGCGGATACAGCAGGTGTCCGCCCCTCCCGACGCCGTTGCACTTGAAACCCGGTCAGAAAAAGGTCCGGAGCAGTTTTATTGCACAGAAATCCCCGCACATTGAGCATTCCCCGGCCGGGCCGGCAAGCTTCCGGGCACGCGGGGGGTCCGGGGCGCACTGGAACTGGCCCTCGCGGTCAAGGGCCGCCCGCATCAGGGCGACCTTCCTGTCGTCGTCCAGGTTTTTCAACTTGACCGTGTCACCGATGTGAGCCGCTATCCGGAATGCTATGAGGCCTTCCTTGACGGCCTGCCGGTCAGGGAGTCCCAGGTGTTCTGCAGGGGTGAGGTAACAGAGATAGTCAGCTCCCGCCGCACTTGCAATACTGGCGCCTGCGCAACCGGCGATGTGGTCGTACCCAATCGCAGTGTCGACCGGCAGCGGACCGGCAACGAAGAGAGGAAACGGTGACTTCCGCTTGTAATGCCGGATGTACGGAGCTATCCGGTCCTGCCTGACATGACCTCCGACACCCTCGATGATAACCTGGACTCCTTTTTCATGGGCACGCTGTGCAAGCTCCACGTTCTGCCGGAGTTCCTCATGCTGCGCCTTGTCCCGGCGATCACAGATGCACCCGCTCCGGGCGGTATTTCCGAGTGACAGCACGATGTCATGCTTCCTGCAGAGGGTAAGGACTTCATCGAAATGGTCTATAAATGGGTTTTCACACTGGTTAACCAGCATGAACGCGCCCGTTATGGATCCACCCTTTGAAACAATCCCGAGAATCCGTTTTTTCCTTCCGAATTCGCGCAGGATTTCGTGGTTTACACCATGGACCACGAACGAGCCGACACCCTGCTCCGCCTGCATACGCATCGTCGCCATGATGCTCCCTGCACTCATTTCCCTGAACCCGTTTTCCACGACAGCCTGATAGACCGGCACGGTGGTCACCGGCAGCGAGGTGGCGGCCAGTACCGCTGCCCTGATTGCGTTGATATCCCCGCCCATTGAGAGATCGCTGATGGTATCCGCTCCAAATGCCTCTGCTATGCGGGCCTTGGCAACCTCATCCTCGACATTGGCACTGCCCGTCGATGTCCCGAGGTTCACATTGACCTTGGTATGCAGCCCTTTTCCGATACCGACAACGCGGCTGCCACGCTGCATGATAACCACGCTTCCTTCGGCCACCCTCCGGGACAGAACGGTCTCGTCGATCCCCTCCCCGTGTGCGACTGCCTGTACCTGCCAGGATATCGTCCCCTGTTGTGCCTGTTCAATGAGAGTTTTCATCGTGCGTACGTCCCTGCGGGCTCCCGGTACCCGTCCTCACGCCCCTGGGAGAAAGAGGTAACCGACAGTGCACGGGGGATGCAGTATTGGGGGAGTCCCCTGTCCTGCAGGCCCTCCCTCTTCCGATGGCGAAGGAGAGTACCCGTCACGGTCTCCACAAGGGAAAAGATCCCTGTTCCGTCCGGGGATACCGTACTGGTGGTTCTGAGACCTGGCGAAAAGCGCTCATCGTGCCCAATACCGGACAAACCCCATGAAGTGCGAATGGTTTCCGGCAGACACACCCGGTGAAAACGAGGCAACCGCTTGGAGGAAGAGTCCCATGTCCTGACAGCGATCACCATGGATACAGGGAAAAATAGGATTTACTCTTTTTTCTTCAGCTGGATGTCGATGCCGTACACCGCGGCGTTTTTATCGGCCATAGCCTGGATCTTGGCGATCTCCTCATCGGCACGTTTCGGCTTGAAGAGGTGCCGAAACCGCTTCTGCATCTTAAGGTACTCGTCGACCGGCTTTCTCACGACTTTCTTGACCTTTTTCAGCTCGCCGTCGACCATCTCGTAGTTGACCCACAGACCGGTCTCGATCGCCATCTTGCCGACGGCCATCGTCTGGGCACCTTCGAAGCCCCACCCGGTGCAGCAGGGAGCATGGACCTGGATATAGCTCGGGCCTTCAGTCTCCACGGCACGCTTCACCTTTTCGACGAGGTCGGCGGGATAGGCGATCGAGGTGGTGGCGACGTACGGGGCCCCGTGGGCCGCGAGGATCCGGGGCATGTCCTTCTTCGGTCTTGGGTTGCCGAAGCTGCACTTTCCTGCCGGGCTCGTCGTCGTGGAGGCGTCGTATGGGGTCGAACCGGAACGCTGGATCCCCGTGTTCATGTAGGCCTCGTTGTCGTAGCAGATGTATGTGAAGTCGGTCCCGCGTTCGAACGCCCCGCTGATGCAGCCCATCCCGATGTCGAGGGTCGCCCCGTCACCGCCGATGGCGACGACCTTCTCGGTCCTGCCCTGTTTTTTGAGAGATGCGACAATCCCGGATGCCACTGCCGAGTTGTTCTCGAAGAGCGAGTGGATCCACGGCACATTCCAGGACGTCTCAGGGTACGGCGTTGAAAACACCTCGAGACAGCCTGTTGCCGAGCTGATGATCACGTTCTCGCCGGTGGCCTGGAGGATGAGCCGCGATGCCAGCGCCGCCCCGCAGCCCCCGCAGGCCCGGTGTCCGCAGGAGAAGAGGTCGCATACCTCGCCGGCCATCAGAGCACCTCCGTCCGGAGACCATAGAAGCAGTCCCCTTCACCCTTCTCCGCCATCTCGACAACCTTCCGTATGTCCTTCTTCCTGACGTCACGGCCGCCGAGGCCGATCACGTAGTCAAGGACCGGCACGCTCGACCCGTAGAGGGCGTCCCTGATTTCGGTGGCGACCGCACCCTTCGAACCGAGCGAGATGTTCTTGTCGAGCACCGCGACCCGCTTCGCACCGGAAAGGGCCGATATGACGGCAGCGGTCGGGAACGGCCTGAAGCACCGTATCCTGAGAAGGCCGACCTTTTTGCCGCTGGCCCGCATCTCGTCGATGCTGTCCTTGACGGTCCCGCAGATCGAGCCCATGGCCACGAGCACCGTCTCGGCGTCCTCGAGGCAATACCCCTCGACCGGGGAGCTGTAGTCGCGCCCGAAGATCGTGGCGAACTCCTTTCCTGCCTTCTCATAGACCGCGAGGGAGTCCTTGAGCGCCTTGTCGATCGCATACCGGAACTCGAGGTAGTACTCCGGGGTCGCGTACATCCCGAAGGAGACCGGGTCCTTTGCATCGAGCCGCTCCCGGGGAGCAAACGCCGGGAGGTACCGGTCGACCTCCTCCTGGGTGGGGATGTCCACCGGCTCGTACGTATGCGACAGGATGAAGCCGTCGAAGCAGACCATGACCGGGAGGCACACGGATGAGTCCTCGGCGACCCGGTAGGCGAGGTAGTGGAGGTCCGAGGCCTCCTGGTTGTCCTCGGCGTACAGCTGGAGCCAGCCTGCGTCACGGAGCGAGATCGAGTCCTGCTGGTCGTTCCATATCGAGAGCGGGGCCGACATGGCACGGTTCGCGATGGTCATCACGACCGGCAGCCGCATCCCGGCGACATTGAAGCAGACCTCGTACATGAGGGCGAGGCCCTGGGAGGTCGTCGCCGAGTATGTCCGTGAGCCGGTTGCGGATGCGCCGAGGCATGCCGAAAGGGCGGTAAATTCGGATTCGACGGTAATATAATCGCAGTCTATCGTCCCGTTCGCGGTCATGTCGGCCAGCGCCTCGACGATATGGGTCTGGGGGGTGATGGGGTACGCGGCGATGACCTGCGGGCGGCACCGTTTCACCGCTTCGGCCACGGCATGCGACCCTTCCATGATCCCGAGCATTATTTCTCCTCCTGTTTCATCGTGATGGCCTTCTTCGGGCACTCCTCGGCACACAGGCCGCAGCCCTTGCAGTACGTGTAGTCGGGCAGGAACTTCCCGTCCTCTGACTCGTGGACGCAGCCCTCAGGACAGATCTTCTGGCAGAGGCCGCACTGGACACACTCCTCGTGGTCGAAGACCGGCATGAAGACCCGCCAGGAGCCGGTTTTATTGTCCTTCGCCCGTCCCGGCCGTGCCGTCGTCCCGACAGTGAGCGCCATGGTCAGGCCGCCCCCTTCACCTGGTCGAAGGCACGCCGGGCCGACTCGATGTTCTTCGTTGCGAGCTCGCCGGAGAACCGGTGTTTTAAGGCGTTTTCGAGGGCCTTAAACGCGATCTCCCCGGAAGCCGCCGCAAACGCACCCATGAGCGCCGTGTTCGTGATAGGAAGGCCGATCGTCTCGAGGGCTATGCTGGTCGCATCGATGGTGATGAGCTTCACCCCTTCGGGAATGGCGTATTCCGGTTTTTTCTCGGTGTTGACGATGACGATCCCTCCGGGCTTCACCCCTGCGAAGACGTTGACGTCCCTGATCAGGGTCGGGTCCTGTACGATGATGTAATCGGGCTCATAGACCTGCGAACGGAGGCGTATCTTCCTGTCGTCAAACCTGACGAAGGCCTGGACCGGGGCACCGCGTCGCTCGACCCCGAACGCCGGGAAGGCCTGTGCCTGCCGCCCGCCTTCGAAGGCCGCAACCGCGATAAGTTCGGCGGCGGTGACCGATCCCTGGCCACCCCTGCCATGGATGCGTAGCTCTTTCAAAATAACTCCCCTGTAATCTTACACGATTAATCATATAAATTTAGAGCTGGACACCGATCCCGAGGATGGATCGGGCACCTGAAAAGACTGCTTTGGCGATTCCGGCAAGTCCCCGGGCCGCACACCACTCATCGTAGACATGGACCTCCCGCCCGAGGAGGCCCTCCATTTCCGGGGCGATGACCGGTCCGAGGGAGCCGGCGACGGCCACTGCTGCGTCCGGGGCAAGGAGGAGCATCGATGCGCACTCCATCGCGGCGAACATCGCGACGGTCCGTTCGTGCTCGGCGGGCGGCATCGTGCAGTGGACGCCGGCGTGGAGAAAAGCGTCGTTCGCGGACGAAAGGCCGGAATCGATCCTCCTGATCCCGTCGAGGTCGATCGGGCCGTGCCGGGTCCCCGGGGCAAAGATGCAGGCATCGAACGCCCCGAAGATGCGCCCGTCCCTGACGAGCAGGGTGACCGTGTTCGAGGAGCAGTCGGCGACGACCACGTCGTCCCCGAGGTCCTGGGAGACGTGCCAGGCAATCCCGACCTTTTCCGGGCTGGCCTGGTGGGAATACGCCTTGAAGCGGATGTCCGTCGGGGTCCCCCGGTGTATCCCGGGGATGGCGACGGCCGGCAGTCCGCTCCTTGCGATCTCGTCAAAGACCTTCGTTCCCCCGCCGATGTGCTCCCCGGCGCCCTTCTGGCTGATGACGCCCCGGTTCTTCAGGGAGGATACGGGCATGATCTGCGAGAAGTTGTCGCCCATCGAGTACGTGAGGGCTATGCCCTCTATCCTGGTCAGGGGGCAGAAGTGGTCGATGTCCGTGTAGGTGAAGTCGCGCGCTGCCTCCCGCGGGAGCTTCCACTCGCTCCCGCCGCATGAGAACCTGATTGCGCTCGTTCCGTGGTCAATTCCGAGGAACATCGGAGTCTACCTATACCTTGGAGGACAACCATGGATAAGATGATCTCTCTGGTAACGGGAGGAGCGGGTTTTATCGGCTCCCACCTTGTTGACAGGCTCGTGGCACGCGGGGACAGGGTCGTGGTCGTCGACAACCTCTCCACCGGTGACAGGGCGAACCTCTCCCGCCACCTTTCCGGCGGGGCCATCACCTTCGTGCACGCCGACCTGCTGGAGGACGGGTGGAAACCGTCGTGCAGGGGCGTCGACCGCATCTACCACATCGCCGCCGACCCCGATGTCAGGGCGAGCGCCGTCTCGCCGGCCGCACAGGTCAGGAGCACGGTCCTCACGACCGCGAGCGTCCTCGAGGCGATGCGTGAGTTCCAGGTACCTGAGATCGTGTTCACCTCGACCTCGACGGTCTATGGAGAGGCGTCGGTCATCCCGACTCCCGAGTCCTACACCCCGATGGAACCGGTCTCGGTGTACGGGGCGAGCAAGCTGGCCTGCGAGGCCCTGATATCGTCGTACTGCCATTCCTTCGGGATGAAGGGCTGGGTCTACCGGTTCGCGAACATCGTGGGACCGCGGTCGAACCACGGTGTCATCTGGGACTTCGTCCACAAGCTCCGGGCCGACCCGTCCTCACTCGAGATCCTCGGGGACGGGAAGCAGACCAAGTCCTACCTCGGGGTCGGGGAGTGCGTGGACGCGATGCTCTATGCCCCGGAACACTCCCGTGACACCTTCAATGTCTTTAACATCGGCTCCGAGGACTGGATAGACGTTGTCACGATAGCCGACATCGTCTGCAGCGAGATGGGGCTTTCCAGCGTGAAGTACCGCTTCACCGGCGGTGACCGGGGCTGGGTCGGCGACGTCCCGCGGATGCTCCTCTCGGTGGAGCGCTTAAAGGCACTCGGCTGGAGACCTGAGTCAGGGTCCCGGGAATGTATGGTCATGGCGGCCCGGGCGATGGTATCACCGGGTGCCCCATGAAGTACCTCGTGGTCATCGGCGACGGCATGGCCGACGAACCGCTCCCGGAGCTCGGCGGAAAGACCCCGCTCGAGCACGCACGAACGCCTGTCATGGACCGGCTCGCCTCGGAGGGCTCCTGCGGGCTCCTCGCCACCGTCCCCCCGGGCTTCGAGCCGGGAAGCGACATTGCGAACCTCGGGGTGCTCGGGTACGACCCGGCGGCCTGTTATACCGGCCGGGGCCCGCTCGAGGCCGCGAACATGGGCGTTGAGCTCGGGCCTTCGGACGTGGCGTACCGGTGCAACCTCGTGACGGTCATCGATGGGAGGATGACTGATTTCACGGCCGGCCATGTCAGCTCGGCCGAGGGCGGGGAGCTCCTTGCCGACCTCCAGCAGGCGGTCCCCGGCGTCCTCTTCCAGTCGGGCGTCAGTTACCGCAACCTCCTCGTCGTCAGGGACGGCGGGGGGTGCCGGTCCGTCCCTCCCCATGACATCGCCGGGCAGGAAATTGGTCAGCACCTGCCCTCGGGGCCTGACGCAGACCTCCTCCTCGGGTGCATGGAGACGAGCAGGCGCGTCTTTTCAGGCCACCGCGTCAACCAGGCCCGGGTTGCAGCGGGGAAGGCCCCCGTCACCCAGGTCTGGCCGTGGAGCGGCGGGAAAAAGCCGAGGCTCCAGGCGTTTTCTGAACGCTGGGGAAAGACCGGGGGAGTGATCTCGGCCGTGGACCTGGTCAACGGGATAGCCCGGGTCGCCGGCATGGAAACGGTCCGGGTACCGGGTGCGACCGGGTTCCTCGACACCGACTACGGGGCGAAGGGCCGATACTGCACCGAGGCGCTGAAACGGCTGGACTTCATGTACCTCCATGTCGAGGCCCCTGACGAGGCCGGGCACATGGGCGACCTTGACGAAAAAATCCTGGCCATAGAACGGCTTGACACGATGATCGGCGGGATCATGGAGTCGTTTGATGGAATCATCGCGGTCCTCCCCGACCACCCGACCCCGGTGCGAGTTAGGACCCATACGGCAACACCGGTCCCGTTCCTCGTGTACGGGAAGGGGAGGGACGCGACCCGCTGCTTCTCAGAGAAGGAGGCGGAAAGGGGTTCGCTCGGCCTGATGCAGGCGACATCCCTCCTGCCCTTCCTGTTCGGCTGACGGTCCGGCCGCCGGAGGGAATCCTTGAAGTGGGCCGGGGTGCATGTACAGCTCACGGGCAGGGGCGTTTCGGTGAAACGGCATGAAAACGGTTTCATGCCCGCCGCCCCGGCTGCACGGGGAAGGAGAGACCACATGGGAGACCGGCGTCTGACCATCGGGGTGACGGTGAACCTCGGGCATTACGAAAACCTCAGGGTCGAGGTCGAGGGGGAGCCCGGGGAGAGTGCCACGGACCTTGCCCGGGTCCTTGACGGAGTCCTCGCCACGTTTGGCAGGGCGGACCCGCCTACTGCGGAACTGGTCGACCGCTACCGGGAACGGGTGCTTGCCCGCGGGACGGGGGCCCTGGAAACCCCGGGAGTGGAAAGCGGGGACGCCCCACCCCCCTTCGTCCCGCTTCCCCCTCTCCCGGGTGAGCACGGCCAGGACTGGCCCGTGGACGAGGGATTCGGCGGGGATGCCCTCATGTACGGCCTCCCTCCGGACACCGGGTCTCCTGGTGAGATGGAACACGGGGAGGAAACGGGCGTTCCCGAGGTATTCGGACATGAGACCGGGGAGGGACCGTGGCACCCTGGCGGAGGACAGGAGGAGGCCCCGGTGCCCCCGGCCCCGGAGGATCTCTCCGGACCTGGTACCTCCCCCCTGCTCACCGGCTCGCCGGTGTGCCAGGGCTGCAACGTGCCGGTGTCACCTGCCGAGGAAAAGCTGTCGCGGCTCTTTGCGAGCCGCGTGCTGTGCCGTTCGTGCCTGAAAAAGATGCAGTAAGGAGTGCTGGACGATGTCGAAGGATATGCTGATGTGGGACGAGACCCTGTTCCGGGACCCGGACGTCTTCGAGATAGACCATGTCCCTGAGCAGTTCAACTACCGCGAAGACCAGATGAGGGAGCTTGCCTTCCAGCTCAGGCCCGGGATCAAGGGCGCACGGCCGATGAACACCCTCTGCAAGGGCCTTCCCGGGACCGGCAAGACGACCAGCGTCCGCAAGATATTCACCGACGTCGAGGAAGCCACGAAGAAGATCGTCCCGGTGTACATCAACTGCCAGATCGACAACACGAAGTTCGCGATATTCTCCCAGATCTACCGGAAGATGTCCGGGCACCTCCCCCCCGCCTCGGGCACCTCCTTCAAGCAGGTCTACGAGGCGGTGGCCCGGCTCCTCGTCGACAACGAGCAGGTCCTCGTCGTCGCCCTTGACGACGCCAACTACCTCCTGTACGAAAACCAGCTCAACTCCGTCCTCTACACCCTGCTCCGGTCCCACGAGTCCTACCCTGGCACGAGGATCAGCGTCATCCTCATCCTCTCGGACCTCGACATCGACATTTCCAGGGAGATCGACGCCCGCGTCGCCTCGGTCTTCGTCCCGGCCGAGATCTACTTCCCGCCGTACAACGACGACGAGATCAGGAACATCCTCCATGAACGGGTGCTCCAGGGGCTGTACCCGGGGTGTCTCCCTGATGACCTCTTCGACCTGGTCGTCGCCCAGACCGGGAAGAGCGGCGACCTCAGGGTCGGCATCGACCTCCTGAAGCGTGCGGCGTACAACGCCGAGCGCAAGGCCCGCCGTATCATCGAACGGGAGGACATCTGCCGTGCCTACGAGATATCGAAGCTCCTCCACCTGAGCCTCACGGCACGGACCCTCTCGGGAGAGGAGAAGACCGTGTTCAGGACGATTGCCGAACGTTCCAAGACCGGGAAGGAGATGAACGCCGGCGAGGTGTACAAGGAGGTCAAAGAGAAGGTGACGCTCGGGTACACCCGGTTCTACGAGATCGTGAAGAAACTCGACGCGATGCGGCTTGTGAACCTTGAGTACCGCGAGGCAAAGGGCAGGACCCGCCTGATCCGTCTCAGGTACGACCCCGACCGGGTGCTGCAGCACCTCGGCTGAATGAAGCTCAACAGTCTTATCTATTCAGGAGCCCTTCTTTTAGTGAAGGGGGCACTCCCATGCTGAGCGTGAACGAACTTGCATTAGAGACTTTTGACAGCCTCGTTGAATATTCTGAAGAGTTCAATACCGCATACCATGAACTGGACAACGGCGCACGGATCGTAGACTGCGGGGTCTCGGTGCGGGGCGGATATGCCGCGGGCAGGATGTTTACCGATATCTGCATGGGCGGTCTCGGGGAGATCACGTTCCGGATGGGGGACATCTCGGGCATACCGATGCCGTTCATCGACATCATGACCGATTTTCCCGCCGTTTCCTGTCTTGGTTCCCAGAAGGCCGGATGGACCGTGAAGGTCGGCAACTACTTCGCGATGGGCAGCGGGCCGGCACGGGCCCTCGCCCTCAAGCCGAAGCACACCTACGAGGTCATCGACTACGAGGACGACTTCGAGTTCGCGGTCATCGCGCTCGAGTCGGACCACCTCCCGAACGGTGACGTGATGGAGAAGATCGCCTCCGAGTGCCATGTCGAGCCCTCGAACGTGTGTGCCGTGGTCGCCCCGACCGCGTCCGTCGTCGGCTCCGTCCAGGTATCGGGCCGGTGCGTCGAGACCGCTATCTACAAGCTGAACGAGCTCGGCTTTGACACGAAAAAGATCGTTTCCGCAATAGGGACCGCTCCCATCCCGCCGGTCAAGAAGGACGCGACGAAGGCGATGGGGACGACCAACGACGCGACCATCTACCACGGCAGGATCATGCTCACCATGAAGGCCCCGGAGATCAAGGACTACCTTGAAAGGATCCCCTCCAACAAGTCAAAGGGCTATGGAAAGCCGTTCTACGACATCTTCAAGGAAGCGGAGTTCGACTTCTACAAGATCGACACCTCGCTCTTCTCACCCGCCGAGGTCGTCATCAACGAACTCACCGAGGGCGTGGTGTACCATGTCGGCGCCGTCAACCCGGCGGTGACCCTCCAGTCATTCGGGTTGAAATAACCCTTTCATTCCTGGTTCATACCTTTTCTTGCCAGATCAGCCGCGGACAGGTTACCTGGCTGTTCCTGGGTGGACAGTGCTGGATAGCGGCCTCGCCGCCAGTACGCCCCGACATCCCCCCGGGGCCCCGGTCAGTCCGATTATGTGTGTCGGACCGGTCACCGGCGGGGTCTTCAGGGACCCCTGCCCGCAAGGGCGGCCCGGGACCCCTGCCTCCTGAAGAGGAGATGGAGGATGGCGGCTGAAACGACCGTTATCATGCCCCCGATGAAGAAGACGGACATGACTCCGGACCGGTCCATGACCATGCCCATGAGCAGGGGGGCGATGACCATCCCGGCACCCATGGCCATGTTGAATGCACCCATCGCGGCCCCCTGTCCGATATCCCTGCCGGCGACCGTGACGATGGCGAGTGCAGCCGGCATCGAGAGCCCGCTCCCGGCACCCACCAGGAGGGAGAGGGCGAGAAAACCGCCGACCCCCGGTGCAAACGGTATCAGGAGCATCCCGGCCGCAACGATGACCGTGCCGAGGACGACCAGGTGCGACCGGGAGTACCGGTCGGCAAGCCGGCCGAAGGGGCGCTGGAGGAGTGCCGTCGAGAGGATGTTCACGGAGACGACAAGCCCGATCGCCCCTGTGGACAGGTGCTGCTGGTCGGCGGCGATCACCGGCAGGAAGACGAAGATCGTCCCGCTCGCGAACGCGTTCATGAACTGGAAGAAAAGGGCGACGTTCAGCACGGGGTGACTGAAGAAGCGTGCCTTTTTATGGACCACGGTCTCCCTGTGGCCCGACTCGGGGAGGCTTGCGGCGCAGACCACGAGGGCCGCTGCCGAGAGGACGCCCATCACGATGAAGACCGCGTCTATCCCCGATACCTGCATGAGGACCCCGCCGATGAGCGGCCCGAGCCCCATCCCGATGTACATCGAGACGGTGAAGGTCCCGATCCTGATCCCCTCCTCCCCGGGCGGTGCGAGGTCGGCGATGTACGCCATCGCGAGCGGGAGGACCATGGCCGAGGCGATGCCGTGGAATATCCTGACGGCAACGAGCGCGAAGACGGTGTCGGCGATGACATACACGAACGAGAGGACGGTGAAGAGGAGGAGGCCGGAAAGAATGAACCTCCTCCGGCCGTGGACGTCGGACATCCGGCCGATGAACGGCATGATGAGCGCCCGCGAGAGCGAGAAGCCTGAAAATATGGCCCCTATCCACAACCCCGAGGCCCCGAGGCTCTCGGCGTAGTACGGCAGGAGGGGGATCACGATCCCGAGGCCGAGCATGGTCACGAAGACCGAGATGAACAGGGTCGAGAAAACGCGGGAAGGGGGAGACCTGGCCCCGCTTCCTTCTCCGACCTGAACATCTCCTGGCATGGCCATTCCTGACCTAAAATGTTCCCCTTGACCGGCATTAGGTCTTGCGTGCGAGGAAGCGGGAAAAGACGGTTGGCATCGCCATTTCAGGGCCCTGGCGCAGGCCCGGAACCAGGAACGGGCTCGCGACCCGTCTCCCGGTTGCCAGTGAAAAAACGTCACGGAGTGCGGAGGACCGGGAAAAAGAGTATGGACCCGGCACCCCCGTGCGGTCGGGGACCTGCCGCTGACACTCCGGGCAGGGACCGGTTCAGACCCTGAACCGGCGCATCTCCTTTGATACGTCCTCGACGATGACGTTGAGGTTTCCGACGATCTTCGCGATCTGGTCAAGGGAGGCGGTCGCCTCCTCGCTTGCCGCGGCAGCGTCCATCGACTCCCTGCCGGTCTGTTCCACGAGGTCGTTCACCTCGTTCACGCTGGCCGTGATCTCCTCGACCGAGGCCGCCTGTTCCTGGGACGCACTTGCGACCTCCTCGACGTTGGTGGTGATCTGACTGATGGACCCGACGATCCGGTTGAAGACCTCGAGCGTCTCGGAGAGTGCCCGGCTCCCTTCTTCGACGGTCTTCCCTGACTCGTGCATTGCATCCGATGCCTCGAGGGTCATCTTCTCGAGGGAGCCGATCATCGAGGCGATGTTCTCGGCCGATGCCCGTGACTCCTGGGCGAGGGATTTCACCTCGGTGGCGACAACGGCGAACCCCCTCCCTGCATCGCCGGCACGGGCGGCTTCTATCGCCGCGTTCATGGCGAGCAGGTTCGTCTGGCTGGCAAGGTCGCTGATGAGCCCGACGATCTTGCCGATCTGGGTCATCTGGCCCTTGATCTGGTCGACGATCTCCGCGACCTGGGCGGTGTTCTTCGTGATCGCGGCCATTCCGTTGTCGGCGTTCTTCGCGAGGCCTGCACCCTTCTTCGAGAGGTCGTTTGCATCCATCGCGAGCCGCGAGACCGACTCGCTCTTGGTGGCGACCGACTGGACTGTCACCGAGAGGTCCTCCATGGCCCGCATGACCTGGCCGGCGCTCCCCCTGACATGCTCCATGTTGCTGCTGACTTTCGTGACATTTTTCGAGACCTGGGACGAGCCGGACGCGACCTCCTCGACCGACGCATTCGCTTCCTCGGCGGACGAGGCGAGGTCGGTCACCCGGGAGGTGATCAGGCTGATCGCCTTTGAGACCTCAGAGCCGATATTGTTCAGGGCGTCCCTCAGGGTGACCCAGTCACCGGCGACCTTGAGGGACGGGTCGACCCGGGCGGCGAAGTTCGTGGCTGCAAACTCCTTCGAGACCCTGAGCGCCTCGTTGACCGGCTCCATGACCGCGTCGAGGGTTTTATTCACGCCCT
>CAZGXZ010000030.1:0-19087 GCA_964530035.1 uncultured Methanoregulaceae archaeon | reverse complement strand
CAATCATAGCCAGATTACTCCGGCGAAACGAGAGTTCTCAATACGAAGAAAACGATGACGTGCGGCGTCCTCTTTAGCGGAGGAAAAGACAGCAGTCTCGCGGCTCTCATGCTAGCCCGTTATTACGAAGTCGAGCTGAATACCTTCGTCTTTTCAGCCGGAAAGAACCTTCATGCGGTTGTAAAAGCAGCGGAACAATTAGGCTTCGTTCACCATATCCGCACGTTTCGCGAGGGAGTCCTCATTCAGGCGGCCGACCAGATAATCTCCGACGGATATCCGAACAACGCCATCACCATGGTCCACCTGGAAGCATTAACTCATCTTGCAGGAATATATTCTGTAATTGCAGACGGGACGCGGTTCGATGACCGGGTGCCGTATCTCCCCCGCGACGAGGTCCAGAGGCTCACCACCCGGTATGGAATATCCTACGTCCGTCCCCTTCTCGGGTATCAGAAACAGGAAGTACTGCGCCTCGCAGAACGCGAAGTCCTGATATCCTATGGTGAGACCGGCAGCATGGAGAATGGTGATTATGAAGGCGGCATCCGTGACGCCATACGTCAGAGAGGACTTGATCCTGGACGTTTTTTCCCTAACCGGCATGAACAGTCCCTTGTAATGGGAAGGACAGGTACATCAGGTGTACAATCATGAGTAAAGTGTCAAAAGGTAGAAAAATCAGACTTGCAAAGGCTTGTGACCAGAACCGGAGGGTTCCCCAGTGGGTCATGGTCAGGACAAGAAGGAATGTCACGACCCACCCAAAACGCAGGAACTGGCGGCGTAGTACGTTGAAGGTGTGATTATGGCAGAAAAAACAGCGGAACAGATTTATATCATCCCTCTCCGGGGCGTCCGGCGGGCGTCCAGGAGGCGGAGGTGCGACACGGCCATAAAGGATATCCGTACCTACCTGGGGAAACATATGAAGAGCGAGGACGTACGGCTTGATCCAACTATCAACGAACATGTGTGGGAGCGGGGAGCAGAGAAACCTCCGTCGAAAATCCGCGTCCGCGCGATGAAGTTCGACGACGGTCAGGTCCAGGCTGAACTGGCTGAGGAGTAAGATGGAGAGGACGGTCTCGTTCGGCGGAGATCCTCACATCGGAGTCTTTTCCAGGATATTCGAGGATGTGGCTATCGTCCCACCCGATACCCCTGAAGAGTTCTCCCGGGCCCTTTCTGAAGCTCTTTCCGTGGAGATAGTGGAAACGACGATTCAGGGCAGTTCCATCATCGGCTCCCTTGCGACAGGGAACCAGAACGGCTTTGTCGTGAGCGGTCTTGCATCCGCAGATGAAATTGCCACGTTAAAACGGTTCCGCGATGTGTACCTCCTGAGCGATACCATGAATGCCGCGGGAAACGTCCTCCTGGTGAATGACCGTATCTTAGTCCACCACCCTGACCTTCCGGAGAAGGTCGTCGGGGAAATCAGCGATTTTCTTGATGTTCCGGCTGTTTCCCTCACACTGGGGGGAATAAAAACCGTCGGCATGGCAGCCGTGGCAACAAGCAGGGGGATCATGGTCCACCCTAGGAGTTCGGACAATGAAATGAACCTCCTCGCGGAAAAAACCGATCTTCCTGTCGGAAAGGGAACAGTGACCATGGGAAGCGGGCTTGTGGGTGCAGGCCTCATTGCCAACGGCAACGGGTATCTTGCCGGGTTAGGGACAACAGGTTTTGAATTGGGTAGAATAGAGGATATTTTTGGATTTTTCGGATGATACACATGGATCTTATGGAATTTACGGTAAAAGGCGAGTTTTGCATGGGCGAGGACTGGAAACCTTACACCAAGGTCGTCGCCGCCCCGAATGAAGCGCAGGCAAGGGAACGAATCTTCACCCTCATGGGGAGCAAACACCGGTTAAAGAGACAGTACGTCAGGATAACTGAGGTTACTCCTGCAGAGGGTGACGTCCGTGGAAACCGTTGACCCGAGGGAAGTCCAGCAACTCCAGGCATATCTCAATGAATATGGCCAGCAGATGGAGTACCTCTCCCGCCAGCTTGCCATTATCGATGAAGGCAGGTCCGAAGCAGCTGCGGCTATTGATACCCTCCAGGCTATTGCTGATGCTCCGGACGGTGCCGTAGTACTGCCGGTTGGAGGAGGGACGGGTGTCAGGGCCCACGTAGAAAACCCGCAGTCAGTCATGGTCAGCATCGGTTCGGATATCACCGTTGAAAAGGACAACAAGGAAGCAATCGAGTACCTGCGGGAAAGGATCTTCGAAATGGAGGCATCCGGGAAAAAAATCGGTGAATCGCTCGAGAAGGTCCGGACTCAGATCAATGAGATCTCACGTCGCCTTGAATACCTCTATCAACAGGCCCGCCTGGCCGAGAATTCTCTCCAGTAATGGATCCGAGGAGAGCGTCCCATGGTCTTTGATAACCTCCGTGAGAAACTCCAGTCCATACAGGGGCGTCTCTCTCAGTCGATAAGCCAGAGCAATGAGGGTCAAGAAACCCTCCCTGCCCAGGACCAGGCTCCTGCGGCAGGAGATAAGAAGGAACCCGCGTTTTTTGAAAAGGTCAGGGTCCTGATTACCGAAGGGGAACTGGTCATACGGGATCAGGACCTTGAAAAGCCGATTGAGGAGCTTGAAATGGCGCTCCTTGAAAGTGATGTTGCGTTTTCTGTCACTGAAGAGATCTGCAGCTCGGTGAGGTCAGGTCTCGTTGGGAAAAAAAGGAAAATCGGAACAGACGTCAATACCGTTGTCATAAAAGCCCTTGCAGATGCTCTTCGGTCGGCACTTGGGGAAGGGTTTGACCTTTCCGCGTATATCCGGGGTCATCAGAGGCCCGTGAAAATCCTCTTCATTGGTGTGAATGGCACCGGTAAAACCACGACCATTGCCAAGATCGGTCAGTACCTGAAAAAAAACGGATTTTCTGTTGTCATAGGTGCAGGGGACACGTTCCGGGCCGGGGCAATTGAACAGATCGATGTGCATGCCGAACGGATAGGAATCAAGGTAATCCAGCATCAGGCGGGCGCTGACCCATCCGCAGTTCTGTTTGATACCATCCAGTATGCTACCTCGCATACCATTGATGTAATCCTCGCGGATACCGCCGGAAGATTTCATAACCGGGTCAATCTGATGAACCAGCTGTCCAAGATCCGCCGGGTGATGAACCCTGACCTGATCGTCTATGTCGACGAGGCGGTCGCCGGTAATGATGCTGTCATCAGGGCCGAGGAATTTGCAAGAACCGTCGGGATAGATGCGGTCGTACTCACCAAGGTCGATATGGACCCCCGTGGCGGGGCTGCACTTTCAGTGGCACACGCGGTAGGACGACCCCTTCTGTTTATCGGTACCGGCCAGGGATACGATGATATCCGGCCATTCAATCCGGATGAAATAGTAGGGGAACTGCTTGGAGGTGGACAGGTTGCTTGACCGGCTCGGGTCTTCTCTCAAGGACGCCTTAAAGAAACTGGCAGGAAAGACGGTAATTGACCGGGCAGCTGTTGATGAGCTGGTGAAAGACCTCCAGCGAGCCCTTATCCAGGCGGATGTGAATGTCAAGCTGGTCATGCAGCTTTCCCAGGCCATTAAAAAGCGGGCACTTGACGAGGAGCCCCCAAAAGGCATGACGGTGCGGGAACACATCCTCCGCATCGTGTATCAGGAGCTGGTCCGCCTTGTAGGCAGGACCGACGAGGTCCGTCTTACGCCTCAGACCATCCTCCTGGCCGGGCTTCAGGGCAGCGGTAAGACCACTACGACTGCGAAACTGGCGAGGTTTTTCCAGAGAAAAGGTCTGAAGGTGGCAGTCATCGGGGCTGATACCTTCAGGCCTGGAGCGTTCCAGCAGCTGGAAACCCTGTGTTCAAAGATAAATGTTTCCTGCTATGGGAGTCCTGCAGAGAAGGACAGCCTGAAAATCGTCAGGGAAGGCCTGAAGTCACTTACTGCAAGTGAAGTCATAATCATAGATACCCAGGGCAGACATGCCCTTGAAAACGACCTCATCAAGGAAATAATCGATATCAACACGATCTCCCGGGCAACCCACCGCTGGCTCGTCCTTGATGCTGCTCTCGGGCAACAGGCCCGGGAACAGGCACGCGCATTCCACGAGGCGGTCCAGATTGACGGGGTCATCATCACGAAAATGGATGGGACTGCCAAAGGTGGCGGAGCATTATCGGCAGTATCCGAGACCGGCAGCGGGATAGTGTTTATCGGAAATGGTGAAACGATTGAGGACCTCGAACGTTTCGACCCCGATGGCTTTATATCACGCCTTCTTGGGATGGGGGACCTGAAAGCGCTTGCAGAGAGGGCTGAAGAGAGCATCGCGACAACCGATGTCGATGTGAACGCCTTCATGAAAGGCAAGTTCACCCTGAGAGATATGTACAAACAGCTTGAAGCGCTCAATAAGATGGGGCCGCTGAAACAGATCATGAGCATGCTGCCGCTTGGAAATATCGACCTCCCGACCGATGCCTACGATGTAACGAGCACCAAGATGTCCCGGTTCAAGGTCATGATGGACTCGATGACTGCAAAAGAACTGGACGACCCGGGGCTCATCAGCGGGTCAAGGATACATCGGATTGCAATGGGTTCGGGAACCTCCCCCGAGGAGGTAAGGGAACTCCTCAGGTATCACAAGATCATGCAGAAAGCACTGAAGGGCATGAAATCGGGACCCGGTGGCTTTCAGATGCAGCGATTAATGAAACGGTTCGGAAAGCCGAACTGATTATGATTACTTTTGCCGTTGTCGGACACCGTGCTGTTACCCGCGGTGATTTCTCATTGAATGACCTCCCGGGAGGCGCCGGACGGGTAGATATCCTGTGCAGGTGCCTTACAACGTCCCTGTTTCTATCCCATGACATGAGAAGGGACGTCGAATGCCTCCTCGTCCTCCTTGGCGAACCGGATCCTCCGAAGACAATACGGTTTTCGGGCAAGGATGTCAGGTATCTTTCCCCCGATGAGAGGAGTGCCGCATCCCTTATGAAAAAAGCCCTTCTGCTCCCTGTTACCGGGGAATATTCATTGTCGATGCCCGGGGTGTTCATACGGAGGGGGGGACTTTCACGGTTGCTTGAAGAACAACCGTATGCAGTTCTCGATGAGTCCGGGGAGGACATAAGGACCATCACCGACCTGCCTCATGCATTCCTGTTAAGTGACCACGAGAACCTGAGTCCTGAAGAACGGGACCTTGTATCGGGTCTCAGGCATGTTTCGGTCGGTCCGAAGTCCCTGCACGCGGAACATGCGATAACACTTGTCCTGAATGAACTGGACAGGAGGAGATCCTGATGGACATTATCAGTCAGGTCGGGTCAATTCTTTCATATGGCGACATCTGTGACCATTGCCTTGGAAGGCTCTTTGGAAAGCGTTCCCATGGGCTGACAAATGCCGAACGCGGGAAGTCATTACGGATTGTTAATGGATTATCCAATAACCTTCCTTATAGCGAAGGGAACGGACCTTGCTGGATCTGTGGCGACCTCTTTTCCGTTCTTGATGAATGGGCAGACCGGGCGATAAAGGCCGTGGAGGGGATTGAATATGAAACGTTCCTGGTCGGGTCGCGCGTCCCGCCGATGGTGACCGAGAGCGAGGAGATGGTATGGACTGACCTCTCCCTGACGGACCCGGAACCTATCAAGTCCGAGATTAACCGTGAGGCCGGGAAGATCATCATGTCCCGGTCAGGAAAGGAAGTCGACCTGAAACACCCTGATATCGTATTTCTCATTGATTTTCAGGCCCAAACCGTGGATGTAACAGTTGCTCCGGTTTTTTTTTCAGGCTGGTACCAGAAGTTTGAACGGGGCATCCCCCAGACCCACTGGGACTGCAGGGCATGTCACGGGTCAGGATGCGAGCGATGCGGTTTTACTGGCAAACAGTATAGCGACTCTGTAGAGGAACTGATAGGGAGACCTGCCTCTGCACTATTCGGGGCAGAGACTGCTGTCCTCCATGGTGCAGGGAGGGAGGACATTGATGCACGGATGATCGGTACAGGAAGGCCTTTCATTATGGAAATTGTGCGTCCAAGGGTCCGATCAGTTGATATCCATCGCCTTGAAGAAGAAATAAACCAGGGTTCGGAAGGCCGTGTCCAGGTCAGACTCGAGGGATATTCTGACCGATCAAAGGTGGAAACATTAAAGTCGCACAAGGCGCATAAAAAATACAGGATCCTAGTTGGGATAGAAGGCTCTGTTCCGTTATCAGAACTCAATAAGGCCTTGGACAACCTAAAAGGGACCATAATCAGGCAGCGCACACCACAACGCGTAGCTCATAGAAGAGCTGATCGCATACGTGAACGAAAGGTAGTGGATATTGCGTATGCCGGGATGCATGGGAATGAGTATGTCCTCGAGGTCCTCGGTGAAGCCGGCCTCTATATCAAGGAACTGGTTTCCGGTGATAACGGACGGACGACACCAAGTCTCACTGAGATCCTTGGAAAACCGGCACGCGTCACTGAACTTGATGTCGTGATGGTCGAGGGATTTGAAAACGGAGGGATGAACTGATGGCGCACCACAATGGCCCACGCAAGAAGACGAGATATAAATTCAAGAAGGATTTAAGAAAAAGAGGTATTATCCCGGTAACCCGGATTATCCAGCAGTTTGAAGAGGGACAGAAGGTGCATATCATCTGTGAACCGGCGTTCCAGAAAGGGATGCCCCACAGGCGGTTCCATGGGAAGACCGGCACCATCCTTGGAAGGCGCGGGCGCGCATGGCTCCTTTCCATCAAGGACGGGAACAGCGAAAAAATGGTAATTTCCAGGCCGCAGCACCTCCGGGCCCAGTAAGAATACAACACAGGGGGACAAGACGATGAAGGTTAAAGGCATAGTGAGCGAGGAGCGGATATCTCTTTCAGAGGTAAAGGCGGTTCTGAGTCGGGTAGAGGCCGATCGTCTCGCGGCAGAAAAGGAGATGAGCTACGAACTCCGTAAATCCATTGAGCATGCCACCCATATCTCGAGGACGTCCCCTGAAAAGGCAAATGAACTTATCAATTCACTTCTTTCACTTGAAAAGGTGAAACCGGATATTGCCTACCGGATAGCACAGATAATGCCACGGACAAGGGATGAACTCCGTGCAATTTATGCAAAGGAAAAATTCACCCTGTCTACCGAGGATCTTGACCAGATCCTCGAAATGGTCCTGACTCATTTCTGAAAGGGAGGTTAGGACGGATGAAGGCAGAGAAGAAAGAAGTGAATGCGGTGGTCCTTGATGTCCTTCTGAAGGGACATCCTGATGATCCACGCCCTCCCTTTAAAAGAGAACCAATAATTCAGGCTGTTGGAGTCGAGCAGTTCAAGCTCCTCGAGCTGATTCCGAAATCACAGGACATACAGATCCATGACCGGGTCTATATCGGCGATGGTGAACGGGAAAAAATTGAGCGTGTCAAGCGGCGGATAGGGTATACGGAACTGACTCAGACCTCGAAGGTCGAACTCCCCTTTGCCATTGAACAACTTGTGCGTGAAAGGGAAAATGACTTGGTGGACAAGATATTCAACAGGTCAGTTCCCATCACGTCGAAGCTCCACACGCTCCATCTGCTCCCGGGCATCGGCAAGAAACTTCTCTGGGAGATCCTTGAGGAACGGAACCGTAAGCCCTTTACAAGTTTTGCTGATATCAGCCAAAGGATCAAGTCCATTCCGCACCCGGAAAAGATGATCATAAGCCGGGTCCTGGAAGAGTTACAGGATCCTGAAGTCAAGTACCGGCTCTTCACATCCCGATGAGTGCATACCGCGATCAACACTTCCTTGTCGATCCGAAGGCGGTTGATCGGATAATTCACTTAACCGAGGTCGAAGGCAGGTCCGTACTGGAAATAGGGCCTGGAGAGGGCGTCCTCACGCGGGCGCTCCTCTGTGCCGGTGCGAAGGTCACCGCCATTGAAATAGATGAAAACCTCCTGCGATACCTGTCAGATCAATTTTCCAGTGAAGTCGCCGGGGGGCGTCTCGAGCTCGTGCTTGGGGATGCGGCACGGTGCGCTCTCCCGTCAAGGGATCTTATTGTTGCCAACCTGCCCTATTCAGCATCATCGAAAATCCTGTTCCGCCTGCTTCGCATGGATTTTTCCGAGGCGGTCCTCATGTTCCAGAAGGAGTTTGCAGACCGGATGGTCGCTCATATCGGCTCAAAGGAGTGCGGAAGGCTTTCTGTCATGGTCCAGACCTACGCATGCGTTCAGAAATGTTTTGAACTCCCTCCATCAAGTTTTTCACCTCCCCCGCAGGTCCGTTCGACCGTGGTGAAGATCATACCCCGTGACCCACTGTTTCCCATCGCCGATGATGCAGTATATGGCGTGGTTGTCCGGACATTGTTTTCTCACAGGCGAAAAACGGTCAGGAATGCACTGAAAAGTGCGCGGGGTGAACTTGGTGATGACAAGGTACTGGCAGCCTATTCCCGGATTATCCCAGAAATACTTGATTCAAGGGCTGAAGAACTGTACCTCGAGGATTTTGCCACAATTTCCAACCTGGTAACATGAGGCACACCCAGGTGTATCCCCCGCAGGAGGACAGTTGGCTTCTGCTCCGTGCAGCCCGTACATGGGTCCGGCCTGATGACAAGGTCCTGGAGATCGGTACGGGTTCCGGGATTATTGCAGGTTCCCTCCCTCCTTGCCGGTTCCTGGTGGCGACTGACATCAACCCCTACGCCGTGCTTGAAGCATATGCGCGTGGGGTCCCGGTTATCAGGACAACCATGAACAAGGGTATCAGGGAGTGTTTTGACCTTGTCCTGTTCAATCCCCCGTATCTCCCCACGCATCCGTCAGAGCGACATAATGACTGGCTCGAGTATTCCCTCGACGGGGGTCTGGATGGAAATGAGGTGATCAGGGATTTTATTTCATTACTCCCTGGAATGCTCTGTATTACAGGATGCGCCCTCCTGCTCATCTCTTCTCTGAACGGTGCCGGTGTTGTCGGGAGCATCTGTGATGAAAACGGGTTCTCCTGGCAGACCGTTGATAAGGAGGTCATGCCTGACGGGGAGGAGCTGATCGTCCTCCGGATAATCAGGAAGCAATAACTCCCTGGTCTGATTCTTTTTTGACCTGGTTTTCATCCTTCCCTGTATCGGATTATAGGACAACAGGATTGCTATCAAAAAACCGTTATCACATCAGCGGGAATAAAAAGAGATTTTCCAGGGGAGTTCTATGCCAGGAGAACAGCCGCGCTCACAGGTACGAGAAGGGCACAGAGAATGACCGCGAGATAATCGGAGAATGAAAACGGATAGGTAATGAACGATGAGGGGCGTGCCCGGCGGTAACCCCTGATATCAATAGCGAGGCCGATGGTCTGGGTCTTCGCAAGGGAATTGGAGACAAGGGGGATAATAACCGGCGTTATCCTCCTGACTGCCCCCCGTATCCCTGTTCCAGGGTTATAGCCCCGCGAGAGCTGTGCTTCCTGTATCCTCATCCCTTCGATCTGCAGCATGGGAATGAACCTGATGGCAATCAGGAACATCAGGATGTAATCGACAGGGATGTGCGCCTTGTACAGGATGTGGATAATAGCACGCGGTTGCGTCGACAGGATGAAAAGCTGGGATGCCACAATGATGAGTCCGAACCTGAGCGTGAGGAGGACTCCAAACTCAAGTGCTTCGAGTGTTATGGGTATGGCACCTCCAATAACAGGGACCATGGAAGGAATAAGGGTTCCGATCACGGTACCGTCGGGGATGGTGACAACCGTGAGAAGAACCATGCCGGCAGCCATGATCAGGAGGAGCGGGACCTGTGCCAGGAGTGGCCGGTAGAGCCCGCTTACCCATGCAAGCAGCACTATGATGATGAACAATACCGCGAGGAACCCTGCAGAAGGGCATATGACGGATGAAATAATGATACAAAGCAGGAACACGAGTTTTGTCACGGGGTTCAGTCTGTGAAACAGGCCCTCGCCTGGAGAGAACTGGAGCACAGGGATCATGAGATACCCCTGATGGGCCTGTAATCGTGTGTGATCTTTCCCTTTTCCATCCTGATAACGCGGTCGGCATAGAGTTCAGCGACCTCAAGCGAGTGAGTGATCATCACGATCGTATGACCTGACCTCTGGAGCGAGACGATAACCTCCATGAGTTCCACCGTCTCCCAGGGGTCAAGACCGGTGGTCGGTTCGTCCAGGACGAGGAGTGGTGTCTGCATGGCAAGGATACAGGCGATCGCCAGCCTCTGTCGTTCCCCACGTGATAAATTCCTTGGATACTGGTTTTTTGCGTGGGAGAGGTTCACCTGATCTAGTGCGTCCTGAATGACCGATTCAATATCGTCAATCCCCCGGTTTCTTGCACCATAGGCAACCTCCTCATAGACCGAGTCCGAGAAGAACATGGTGTCGGGGTTCTGGAATACCAGCCCTGCCGATTGAGACAGGGTATGGACACCAGCACTCCTGGTGTCCTGTCCAAGAATGGTCACCTCACCCGATGTCGGCTGGAGAAGACCATTGAAATGCCTGATCAGTGTTGTCTTTCCCGACCCGTTTTCTCCCACAACGGCAACCCATTCGCCTTGAGGTATCGTAAGGCTGATATTGTCAAGGGCTGCAACCGACCCGTAACAATGGTACAGGTTCCTTACTGAAACCGCAGCAGGGTTTTCGGCTGCAACCGGGGGCATGACACGTTTTCCTCTCTGCCCGGGACCCATGAAGAGGGGCCTGAAAGCGGGGTCGTCAAGAAGGACTCCTGGTGGGCCCTGTACCGCGATTGTACCGTTCTTTAGCAGGACTAGTTCGTCTGCAATGGGCAGGACCGGGTCAATCTTGTGCTCGATAATCATGATGGTCTTCCCCTCTGCCTTCAGGTCCCTGAAAATACCCAGGATAAGTTCAGTGGAGGCCGGGTCAAGCTCTGATGTCGGTTCATCGAGGACAAGGATGTCCGTGTTCATAGCAAGAGTAACCGCGATGGCTGCCCGCTGTTTCTGGCCACCGGACAATGTGTGCGGTGCACGGTCCCTTAAGTGACTGATCCGGGTTGTTTCGAGGATTTTTTCAAGCCTGGGAGTCACCTGGTCGCGGGGTATCCCTGAATTTTCCAGGGTGGACAGGATCTCCTCTTCAATCGTCGTAAAGATCAGCTGGGAATCAGGGTCGTCAAAGACTACACCTACCCGTGCCCCGATTGCGCTTACATCCTTGTAAGAGAGGACATCGGTCCCGTCCACAAAAATCTGCCCCTCCACTCCGTTTGCATATTCATGGTGCAGGATGCCCGTCGCAGCCAGGCATAATGTTGTCTTTCCAGCTCCTGACGGTCCCGTGACGACCACGCACGACCCTTTCCTGACTGAGAGGGTAAGGTGGTGGAGTGCAGGGACGGTCGTCCCCGGATACCGGTAGCTGACATCCTCCAGGTCTATCATACAGGTCATCCACGGATAAGGACGCGGGAGGCGGGTTTGTACAGGATCTGAACGACAATTGAATTTACAACCGCTGTCCCGACAACGATGGGGATGATCACGATGAGGAATGCTTCAACGGTCTTGACCTTGGTCATGAGTGCGGGTGCGAACGTAAAGGCTGCGAACAGCGCAATGGCTACAAACGTGAACCCGCTTGCTATCGTGGCGATGAATGTGGTCACCCCGGGGGAGAAGGCAGATTTCGAACGGATGAGGAGGTAGACTCCCAGACAGACGACCGCTCCGACGGGCTCGCTTATGAGGTTTGCCGGCGGGAACAGGGAATGTGAAATCAAAGCCGAAATTATCCCTGCTATCAGACCAATCCCGATGGCTTCGGTCATGGTCGGGATGATAAGGATAATGGCAAGGCAATAGAATGCAATGACCATGTTTGATGTGATAGGCCCGGGTACCATGAGGAGGAGGTACCTGAATATGGCTCCGACAGCGAGTAAAATACCAACAATTGCAATATCTCGTGATTTCATGAAGAGTTCACCGTTTTTTGGAGGTGTGTATCAGCATGGGATAACCGTCCCTTGCCGCAGTACATCAATGTATAATTTTATACATTATAGTATAAAAATTATTTTTTAAGACAGGTCAGGCACCCTCTGAACGTGGAGAGGTATGAAGGTTAGGAAAAGACCACTAGGAGATGGGAAGACCTCATGAATAAGAAGGGGATTTTTGTAATTTTCCTGGTTCTGGTGTTCGGTATGACCGGTACCGTTCCTGCTCACCCCCCATCCGGAATGGATATTCAGTACGACCAGGGAACCGGTCAGCTCGTGGTTGTAATCGACCATCCGGTCCAAAACCCAGATACCCATTTCATCAAGTCTGTCACCCTTGTAAAAAATAAAGGTCAGCAACAATCGTTTCAGTATACCAGCCAATCCTCCGCAGACAGGGCAGCTTACCGGTTTGACATCCCTGCGGGTGCTGGAGACCAGATCTCCGTGTCTGCAACCTGTAATCTTTTTGGCAGTCTTGAAAAGACAGTTCCTGTACTGAGTACAGAAACACCTGCCATGTCCCCGGTTGGAGAGAACGCCGGGGTAAGTACAGAGGGTAATCCCGGACGGTCGTCACAGGGTATCCCACCGCCATCATTGTGGCCGGTCCACGCTGTCCTCATGGTTATCGGGGTAGTCCTCCTCCTGGGTGCCGCCAGCCTTGCCGCCCGCAAGCAGATCCGTGGCTGGTACCGGCATCACCGGTTCCTTGGGGCGATAGGCTCACTTCTTGTTATTGCTGGCACCGGAAGCGCTGTCCTCATGGTATTCTGGTCGGGTGGTCCTCACCTTCGTGTTATCCATGGAGCCCTTGGAGTGGTCACTATCAGCCTCCTCGTGCTGGTACTGGCTATTGGATTCACCAGGGAACGAATACGAAAAGGAGACCCCTGGATGAGGAAAATCCATATATGGGCCGCAGCTGCAGCAATCGCCATGCTGGTCCTGAACGTCATTTCAGGTCTTGCTATGGTGTTAACCACCTGAAAGGGGGCGTGTATGAAGAGCCCTTGTCCTGGAGATGCTTCTGGCAGGGGGGAGAAATCGTAAGAGGGCAACCGTCAGAAGTCCCTTACCGGGGCGATCCACATTCTTTCTTCTCAAGGACAAGGATCCGCCGGGTCAGGCTTTTATGGACCCGTTGCTCATATCGGCTTTGTATTGGGAGGACTTCCTGTGCGATCCGGCTTATATCCCTGTGTGTCACTATGACCGCAGTCTTTCCCGGGCGGAGGACCCGTGCAATCTCTGCAAGGGCATCATGGTAGAGTTTTTCCAGGGTGTCGGCATGGATGATGACGGACTGACCGTAGGGAAGATCCGTGACAACGGCATCTACCGAGTCGTCGGAAAAGGGAAGAGCCGTAGCATCTGCGAGGATGACCTCGGCGTGAGGACAGTTCAGCCGTGAACCTTCGACCATGAATTCATCGGCGTCAATACCCACTGGGATAGCGCCGATGAGCCCTGCCTCGATAAGGACGCCGCCGGTGCCACAGAAGGGGTCAAGAAGGATTTCACCAGGCATGACCCGGGAGAGGTTCACGAGGGCCCTTGCGAGTCCCGGCATCATAACACCCGGGTGAAAGAATGGCCGGGTCTTTGGTCTCCGTGCCGCATATGCGGCCGGGTCTTTCTGGTAGATCTTTTTCCCAAAGAGGCATGTACCTCCCGATATAACCACCCGGTACTCCTCTGCCGGGTTTTTCAGGTCCACGCTGCCGCTGATGCAACCTCCGACAAGCCGTTCAAGGTCCTGTTGCGATGCATCGGAACAACCCTCCTCGATCTTCCGTGCCCGTACCGCGAACGCCGAACCTGCGGACAGGGAGAGAGATCTCACCATGGTGAGGATTTCATCAAGTGTTGGGGGAGACTGTCCAAGGTATTCTGATACGGTGTGGGTCAGGGACAGACGGGCGAGACATGAGGTATCGGAGCAGTCGGCAAGGACCAGCCGGGGGAGGATAAGGGTGGGTGAACAGACGCAGCAGATTTCACTAAAAGGGATTGAAGGATGTTCCCCTGAGAGTTCAAGGATGATTTTCACGCCTTATTCACTTGTGTGTACACAAGGAAAAGAGTGGGGGTGCCGGGAAGTGCTAGAGGACGTTGTCCATCTGCAGCGTCTTCGGCAGGATCCTGGTGAATACGATGCCCGGCTCATTGTTTTCGGGTGTGATGCTCATACTGAAGACATCTCCGGAATAGAGCTTCGGCGTGGTTATCATGTATACAAATATTTCACCATCGGTCAGGATATCATCGCCATTGGCATATTTTTTCTCGATAATCTCCCAGTAGGGCTCGGTTGAGAACGACTCCGTCCACTCTTTGATGGTCGGATTTCTCATATTGATACCGTCTGCTCCTTTTCTCAGACCCACCTCGACCTTGATCTTGGTCACGTAGTCCCCAAGCCCCTTGTAGGCGATAACCGGGTCAACGAGTTGGATCCGGGATGTTGACGAAGCCTTTTGTAGTGTGGATGTTGTCTTTGGGACAATGGTCCTGGTCGTAGCCACGGCCATACCGGCGTTACTTATATTTGAGGTCCTGGTTTTCTGTACGGTGACTGAATGGTCCGGGAGCGGGGTCTTTGTTACCGTGGAGGTAGTATTCATGTGGACCTCGTTGCCTTCCGGAGCGGTCGTGGTAACGGCGGGCGGAGTAATCCCTGGTTTTGGTGTTACGAGAAGTGATTCGAGGATATCCCCGGCAAAGACGAGTTGTACTGATGAGGACCCTCCCCTGGGGACATAGACCTGCGTGGACCAGCCAGGCTGATTTTTATATCTGAATTCCAGGGTATGCAACCCTTCAGGGATGTTCTGGAGTGTCAGCGGTGTCTGTCCATGATTTGTCCCGTCAAGGTAGACATCGACTCCCGAATGGGATGATGAAACAACCACTGATCCCTGCCCGGAGACCATGCTCATACAGCCTGTCGAAAGAACGAGCAGAAGAAGAACCGGTATTACCACAACGGCTCGCAGCATACATAGTTTTATACTGATCTTATAAATTAACGTTTTTATCCCGTCTATTCTGAAAATGAGGTGAAAAACGCTGAAATTGAGGAAATCGGGCATTTTCAGGATCAATCTGATCCTGAATTGACTGCAGTCCACACCCCGCTGGTTGCACTCTTGCGGCTATTTTTCCTTTTTTCCCCGAAATGAGCTGAAAAAACCTTTTTTACCCTCTTTTTGCCTTTTACCTTCAATTTCAAGAATTTTTTCGTACAGGTCACGTTCTTCCTGAGAAATCTGCCGCGGAGTCGTTATCCTGACACGCACCAGAAGGTCACCCGGACGTCCCCGCTTCCGTACTCCCTCGCCCGGTATCTTCAGGGCGGTGTTGTGCTGGATGCCCTGGGGGACCGTGACCTCCACCGTCCGTTTGTCAAGGGTAATGACCTCGATTTTTGACCCGATGACCGCCTGGGCTGGTGTGATTTCGACGACGATCTCGAGGTCGTCCCCGTGCCGGGTGAAAACCGGGTGCTTGCGGATGAACATCTCAATGTAAAGGTCTCCGCTCGGAGCTCCGGGGTCACCGGGTTCACCATACCCCTCCATGCGGAGGCGCATCCCTGACTCCACCCCTGCCGGAATATGGATGGTGACTTTTCTTTTGACCCGCGTAGAGCCGGTGCCATGACAAGAGCCACACCTGCGTTCCGGGACCCGGCCCCTTCCCTGGCAGTCGGGGCAGGTGGTCATCCTGACAAACTGGCCGAAGATGCTCTGGCTCATCTGTTTCATCTGGCCAGAACCCCCGCAGCGGGTACATGGGGTGGTCTTCTTGGTCTCGCTGCCGGTACCGTTGCATGGCTCACAAGGCTCTGTGTGCAGTACTTCGATCTCACGGTCCGCTCCGAACACCGCATTGTCAAGGGTAATCTCCATCTTCATCAGCAGGTCGCCGCCACGGGCAGGCCCCTGCGGACGATGGCCTCCGAAACCACCTCCAAAGAAGTCGAAAATATCTCCAAATCCACTGAAATCTGCTGAAAAACCGCTTCCGCCGTGGAACCCCCCGGTATTGCTGTACTGTCCTTTCGAAGCGCTGGTGAAGGTATCGTGCCCCAGCTGGTCATACTGCTGCCTCTTCTGGGCATCAGACAGGACACTATACGCTTCGTTGATCTCCTTGAACTTTTCCTCGGCACCAGGTTCCTTGCATACGTCCGGGTGATATTTACGGGCCATGGAGCGGTATGCCTTTTTTATCTCTTTTTCATCGGCGTTTCTGGGTACGCCGAGGACCTCGTAGAAATCAGCCGCTGCCATGATGGTCTGCCGCCCGGTCGTTACTGGTCATTACTCCTTTTTCACTTCGTAATCGGCGTCTACAACGTTTTCATCCTTTTCCCCGGCCGCCGAACCTCCTGGTGCAGCGTCGCCCCCGGGCTGAGCACCGGCCGCCGCCTGTTCTGCCTGTGCCTTCTGGTACAGCTTGGTGGTGATGGAGAAAACTGCCTCAGTCAGGTCTTCCATGGCCTTCCTGATAGCCTCGATATCCTCTCCTTCAAGAGATTTCCTGACGGATTGAATGCCTTCCTCGACCTTGGTCCTGTCTTCGGCTTCGATCTTGTCGCCGTTGTCCTTGAGTGTCTTTTCAGCAGTGAATATAGCGGTATCAGCCATGTTCCTGACTTCAATTTCGTCTTTCTTCTTCTTGTCCTCGTTTTCGAACACCGCGGCGTCATTGACCATTTTCTTGATTTCGTCTTCAGAGAGACGCTTGCTGCCCTTGATGGTTATCGCCTGCTGGTTACCTGTTCCGAGGTCTTTTGCCGATACGTTGATGATGCCGTTGGCGTCAATGTCGAATCCCACCTCGATCTGAGGTATGCCGCGCGGAGCCGGGGGTATGCCGGTCAGCTGGAACCTGCCGAGGGTTATGTTGTCCTTGGCTAGTGCGCGTTCTCCCTGTACCACATGGATCTCGACACTGGTCTGGCCGTCTGCGGCGGTTGTGAATATCTGGCTCTTTTTTGTCGGGATTGTGGTATTTCTCTCAATAAGCTTGGTTGCTATGCCCCCAAGGGTCTCGATCGAGAGGGTCAGGGGAGTCACGTCGAGAAGTACGATGTCCTTCGTTTCACCCGAGAGGACGCCGGCCTGGATTGCTGCTCCCACCGCGACGCACTCATCCGGGTTGATCCCCTTGTCAGGCTCCTTCCCGAGGATTTTGCGCACAGTTTCCTGAACGAGCGGGACCCGGGTCGCCCCTCCAACGAGGAGTACATGGTCAATCCCTGACGCAGAGATCTTGGCATCGGAGAGCGCCTGGTTTACCGGGCCCACGGTCGCCTCCACGAGGTCGCCGACAAGCTGCTCGAACTTCGCCCTTGTAAGGTCGATGTCCAGGAACTTCGGCCCGGTCGGGCCCGTGGTGATGTAGGGCAGGTTGATATTCGTTTTCTGTTTCTGGGAGAGCTCAATCTTTGCATTCTCAGCTGCGTCCCGGATCCTCTGCATGGCCATCGGATCGGTGGAGAGGTCGATGCCCTCCTTTTTCTTGAATTCGGCTACGATGAAGTCGACAATTCGCTGGTCGAAGTCGTCTCCGCCGAGCCTGTTGTTCCCGGAGGTCGCCCTGACCTCAAAAACGCCATCGCCGAGGGTCAGGATCGACACATCGAACGTCCCGCCGCCCAGGTCATAAACAAGGATCGTTGCCTCCTTCTCCTTGTCGATACCGTATGCAAGTGCACTTGCGGTGGGCTCGTTGATGATTCTCAGGACCTCAAGGCCTGCGATCCTCCCGGCGTCCTTGGTGGCCTGGCGCTGGGCGTCGTTGAAATACGCTGGGACCGTTATGACCGCCTTGCTCAGTTTCTCTCCCAGGTATGCCTCTGCATCGATCTTGAGTTTCTGCAGGACCATCGCCGAGATCTCCTGCGGAGTATAAGTCTTGTCGAGGACCTTCAGTTTCTCATCCGACCCCATCCGTCTTTTCACGGAAATAACCGTGCCGTGCGGGTTGGTGACCGCCTGTCGCTTTGCGAGACTGCCGACAAGCCGCTCGCCCTCTTTGGTAAATGCGACCACCGAAGGGGTCGTCCTCCCGCCTTCAGCATTGGGGATGACTGTAGCCTTGCCACCCTCCATGATCGCCATGCATGAGTTAGTCGTACCCAGATCAATTCCCAGAATCTTTTCAGATGTCATTTTTTTCACACCTCCTCGCTTCCTTTCGAAACTACGACCTTTGCGCACCGGATAACCTTTCCGTTCAGGCAGTAGCCTTTTGATACCTCCTCGATCACGGTCCCCTCCGGTTTGTCAGCGGGTATGCAGGCTATCGCTTCATGCTCCTGGGGACTGAACCGTGTTCCCAGAGATTCGATCGCGATGAGCCCATGCCGCGCGAGGATACTGTCAAAAAGTTTGTTAATCTTTTCTATGCCTTCCCGTGCCGCTTCTTTCTCATCTTTCAAAGCCCTTTCGAAGTTATCCGCGACTTCGAGCATGTCCCGGGCAAAGGCCTCGTTTGCAAGGGCGATGCGGTTGGTCATGTCGCGTTCGGTTCTTTTTCGGTAGTTTTCGAAATCAGCTGCAAGACGCAGAAACCGGTTGTTCAGCTCTTCATACCTGTCATCAGGGGACTCGTGTGGTCCATTGGCCACACGAGAAAGATTCTCCTGATTTAAGTCTTTATCTTGCATTTGAGCGTCATTTTTTGAGTTTTCTGCGTCCTGCTCCATGGCCGTGCCTATAATGAATGTATTGTGGTTCTATATATAATTATGTGTCAGAAACGATCTGGTATAACTTTATTTTAAATTCAGATTAGAAAAATAAGCATAATTTAAACTTTTAATGATAAAATACGCACTAACTTAAAGTTAGGGATTCACGGGCCAGGCAGCGGGACCACCCGGAAACTCATTCTGATATTACATGAGCGCCTTATCTTTCCACCATGAAGTGGGCACTCCTTTCGGTCTGGGACAAGTCGGGTATTGTTGAGCTCGCACGGTTGCTGTCCCTGGCCGGGTATTCGCTGATCAGTTCGGGTGGGACCGGGAACGCTCTGAAAGCCGAA
>CAZGXZ010000029.1:0-19208 GCA_964530035.1 uncultured Methanoregulaceae archaeon | reverse complement strand
CGCCGCGGACGATGAACGACCCCCTGCTCACGAACTCCCCTGACTCAGGTGTCTTGCTTACCTGGTCTGGACGGACTGAATAGACATCAGCCGAATGGTGCCCGGCTTTCCAGGCCCCGGAAAACACTGCGGCAAACCGGGCCACCTCGTCCATGCGTTCCGTCTGTCCTTTCACGATGACAACCGAAGCGCCGTGGACATCTGCATGCAGGAACCGGTCCCTGCCTTCCATGTATTTCTTAACCAGTTCCTCGTTCTGTGAGGCATCACGTCCTCCGAGGACGAGGACTCCGTCACTGGTATAGAACCACCGAAACCTGTGAAACCAGCGTTTTTTCATGGGTGCGGCAGTCCTGGCTGCTTTCTTCCTGACCGGGACGGGTCTTTCCATCGCGGCCTTTGCCCCATCCCGCTTTTTCCTGAACTTCTTGGCCTGTTCGTAGTACCTGCCGACGTTCTGCTCGATGCTGTCACGGACCAGGATACGGACCAGAACGCCGTCAAGGTCAAGGTCTATCGAGGCCTCATCGGGGTGTACCCCCCGTATCTGCCTGGCCACACCATCCCCTTTTTTTAAAATGGCGGCTATCTCCTGCCAGGAGTAGCGTTCCGAGGCGCTTGTAAGTGTCCGGATAACCTCAGAAACGAGCTGGTAGTTTGCATAGACCGCTTCGGCTGCAGCCTCGCTTTTCGCCGCCTTTTCATCGTACTTCCTTACTGCTGCCTCCTGGCGGTTGCGGATTATCCCGTCCCGGGTGACCTTTTCCTTCTGCTCGGCACTTTTCCTGGGAGTCAATGGGAAGAATGCCTCCAGGGCGGCCTGGAAGGAGGGGTGAGGGGCCCCCTCAAATCCCGGTACGGGAACTGGATGCACACCGGCTGATCCGAGCACCGGGTGCCGTTCTGACTTGATCTGATCTATCAGCGAGTGATATGCCCTATACAGGGCAGGCACATCAGTCTCACCTGCTGGTGTGGACTTATTGACGCCGGCCATGCTGCAAACAAGTTCGGCATATGCCCCCCCGAGCATCCCGTCAATTGCAAGGACCTTCACCGTTTCACGCGTGTCCGTCTGCAGCTGAGCCTTAAACTCCTCTTCCGGGAGGAGGGAGAGGTCCATTCCCGGGTACTGGTACACCTCTCCGGGAACAACATCCCTGTCCCTGAAACGGTGAGGTCTCAATGCCCTGACGATCCTGAACTGTTCGTCACAGATGACGATGTTGCCGGCATCAAAGACCTCGATGACCAGGTGGTAGAGCTGGTCCCTTTTCTGAATGCCGATGGTCATGATCCGGGAGAGGCCTGCCTGGGAAATCGAAACGATCCTTCCGCCCGTGAGATGCTTTCTCAGGATCATGGCAAAAGCCGGAGGTACCTTTGGAAGATCAGGAATGGCAGAAACCAGGTGTACCCGGCGGCCGGGTTCGACAAGCAGCAGGTATTTTCCCTTCTCCCTGCTGTTCAGCCTTAAGAGGAACAGCCCGCCCTCTCCCTGGTAGCACTTGTCAACCCACAGCGGGAGGAGCGGGACCATCTCCGCCACGACGGCTGTAAGGTCGATACCACTCATTCCCTTGCTGGTCGCCATTGAAGATACCAAATTACATATCCTCCGAATGCTAAAAAAATAGGCATCTGATGCCGCCGATGACCTCTAGCACCCCAGCAGCCCCTGAAGAAAAAAAGGACGCAGTGAGCCTTCCCAGGGATAAACACAAGGAGTACCGTGACCGGATTGTAAGGACCTTCGTCGGATGCATGATGGGGATGGTGGCTGGTATCATATCATTCGCCGCCGGCAGTTCCCTCCGGGAAGATGTATTCTCGACGTCGGTCCTCGGCTTTCTCATTATGCTTGCATCGATTGTCCTCCAGAAACACGTCTTCTTCCTGATGAGGTGCAGTGGTGACGGCCTCACCAAGAAAGACTGGTTCTACCAGGGCTTCATGACATTCGCGTTCTGGTTCATAACCTGGACGCTCCTGATGACCGGGAAGCCCGCCTGATCTTTCATGCGTATTGCTATTGTCCACAAGGACCGGTGTCACTCAAAAAAATGCGGGACGGAGTGTATCCTGTACTGCCCGAGGGTCAGGACCGGTGACGAGACGGTCGTCATCGGGGAGGAGGGCAGGGCGGTCATATCAGAGGAGCTCTGCGTCGGCTGCGGTATCTGTGTCAAGAAATGCCCCTTTGATGCGATAGATATCGTGAGCCTCCCGGAGGAGCTCGACCTTCCCACCCACAGGTACGGGAAAAACGGATTTGTCCTGTACGGTCTCCCGGTCCCTGTTGAAGGGAAGGTTACCGGTGTCCTTGGTGCGAACGGGATAGGGAAGTCAACGGCCGTAAAAATCCTGTCCGGACAGCTCAGGCCGAACCTCGGGCTTGAGGATGCCGGTCAGGAATGGGGTGCTATCCTCAGGCAATATGCAGGAACGGAGCTTTTTGAATACCTCCAGACCCTCTCCGAGAAAAAGATCAGGGTGGCTGTCAAGCCGCAGTATATCGACCATATTCCTGCCGTCTTCAAGGGGAATGTCGGGGACCTCCTGAAAACGACCAATGAACGTGGCAGGATGGAGGAGTACGTGGATGCCCTCGCCCTCCGTCCGCTCCTCGATACCCCGATAACCACCCTCTCGGGAGGAGAACTCCAGCGGATCGCGCTCACTGCATGCCTGTCCAGGGAGGCTGATTTTTATTTCCTTGACGAGATTACCCCCTTCCTTGATATCCACCAGCGGATGACCGCGGCGAACCTCATCCGACAGCTCGCCCAGGAACGCCCGATCGTCATTGTTGAGCATGACCTTGCCATCCTCGACATGCTTGCAGACACGGTGAATGTGGCGTATGGTAAACCTGCGGCATTCGGTATCATCACCCGCCCGAAAGGGGTCAGGGTCGGGATAAACCAGTACCTTGACGGGTTCCTTGTCGAGGAAAACGTCAGGTTCAGGGAACACCAGGTCACCTTCGAGCAGCGGGCCCACGACAAGGGATCCGACCGCTCCGTTCTCCTCCAGATACCCGCGATGACCAAGACATACGACCGGTTTGGTCTCACGGTATCAGGCGGCGAGATACGGGCCGGAGAGGTCATCGGGGTGGTTGGTGCCAACGGGATCGGGAAAAGTACTTTTGCCCTGCTGCTCGCAGGAATGACAGATCCTGATGCCGGCCCCCTCGGGGAGTCGGTGAAGATCTCCTACAAGCCCCAGTACCTGAAGGCAGAGTCCGATGACACCGTGGAATTTTTCCTCCGGTCCTGTACGAACACCTTTTCAACCTCCTATTACCAGCACGAGATCCTTGAACCTCTCACGCTTGAACCTCTCCTCCAGTCCCCGCTCTCCACCCTCTCCGGTGGAGAACTGCAACGGGTGTCCATCGCTGCCTGCCTCTCCCGTCCCGCCGACCTCTACATCCTGGACGAACCATCGGCACACCTGGACGTTGAGCAGCGGGTGAAGATCACGCGGGTCATCAGGCATCACGTGGATGGCAAGGACGCCGCGGTCCTTGTAATCGACCACGACATCTACGTGATAGATATCATCAGTGAAAGGCTCCTTGTCTTTGAAGGACAGCCCGGGATCTCCGGGACGGCAACCGGTCCGTACCTGATGAGGGAGGGGATGAACCGCTTCTTAAAGGAACTCGGGGTCACGTTCCGCAGGGACAAGAGCGGCAGGCCCAGGATCAACAAGCCGGGCTCTTTCCTGGACCGTGACCAGAGGTCCCGGGGACAATACTACTATGCCCAGGCAGAGGAGTGATCCGGTCGTTCCAGTTCGTTCCGGCGTGTTTTTTCCTTGGTAACCTGACAAGATAGGTGCCCTCTGCCGGATCTCACGGGCAGTCCCTTTTTTTGTGCGTATCCTTGTTGAAACCAGACGCGGATGTCCCTGATCAGCTTCCTGCGCTGTAAAAGGTACCCTGACTCACTCCCCTTCATGCGGGCATTCGAAGGTCATCCCTGCTGGCTCCCTCCTGGTGACCATGACAGGACATTCCCGGCGGGAAAGTCATATGATGGGTAGAAATACCATCAGCAGGTAATGACTCCAGACTGAAAAAAGGTGATGAGGAATGAGAAGCGATGAGGTCAGGAAAGGCCTGCAGCGTGCCCCGAACAGGGCACTTTTACGCTCCCTTGGTGTCACAGACCGGGAGATGGACCTGCCATTTATCGGCATTGCCAATGCCTGGAGCGACATCGTCCCAGGGCATACCCACTTAAAAACCCTGTCCGCCAGGGTCCGGGAGGGAATTGCCGCCGCCGGAGGAGTGCCGTTCGAGTTCGGGGTCATCGGCATCTGTGACGGGATAGCCATGGGACACGAGGGGATGAGGTATTCCCTTCCCTCGAGGGAGAATATCGCGGACTCCGTGGAACTGATGGCGGAGGCACACCGGTTCGACGGTATTGTCTGCATCGGGACCTGCGACAAGATCATCCCGGGCATGCTGATGGCATCTGCGCGCATGAATATCCCGGCACTCGTGGTCACGGGCGGGCCGATGCTGTCGGGTTATCGCGAAGGGCATGACCTCTCTCTCATCGACATCTTTGAAGGTGTTGGGAAATGTGCCGGTGGCCTGATGAGCGAGACCGAGTTGTGCTCCCTGGAGCGCTCGGCAATGCCCGGGTGCGGCTCATGCCAGGGCCTCTATACGGCAAACACCATGGCCTGCATGACCGAGGCACTTGGCATGTCCCTGCCCGGTTGTGCCGCGATCCCTGCCGTGGATGCTGGAAAACTCCGTATTGCACGTGAAAGTGGTGAACAGGTCGTTGAGCTTGTCAGAAAAGGCATCTGCCCGAGGGATATCCTCACGGAAAAAAGCTTCCAGAACGCCATCACCATCGATATGGCACTGGGCGGATCGACCAATACCGTCCTACACCTGATCGCCCTTGCCCGGGAAGCGGAGGTCCCGGTCACCATGGACACGTTCAGCGCTATTGCCAGGAAGACACCCCACCTGTGCCACATGCAACCAGGCGGCCCGTATTCCATGCAGGCACTTCACCGGGCCGGGGGCATCCCGGCGCTCATGAACCGGCTTATTGACTCGCTGCATGATATCCCGACCGTATCTGGCCGGACCATATCAGCTATTGCACGTGAAAACCCGGTCCTTGACGAACGGGTCATATCTCCCCTCGCAACACCCGTGCATGCAGCAGGAGGCCTGAAAGTCCTGAGAGGCTCACTTGCTCCTGACGGGGCGGTCATAAAGTGCGGTGCCGTGGAGGACGCCATGTGGGACCATACCGGGCCTGCCAGGGTCTTTGATTCGGAAAAAGACGCCATGGATGCCATCCTGAAAAAGAGTATCCGGGAAGGGGACATCGTCGTCATCAGGTACGAGGGGCCGAAGGGAGCGCCCGGGATGCCCGAGATGCTCTCTCCAACCTCTGCGATCATGGGCCAGGGGTATAGGAAGGTCGCCCTGGTCACCGATGGCCGGTTCTCAGGCGGGACCCGCGGGCCGTGCGTGGGTCACGTGGCACCCGAGGCAGCGGCAGGCGGCCCGATCGGCCTTGTGCAGGACGGGGACCGGATAACCATCAACCTCCATGAAGACCGGATAGACCTCCACGTCCAGCCAGGAGAGCTCGCGGAGCGGAGGAAGAAGGTCGTCCCACCGAAAAAGGAGATCACCGGGGTCCTCGTCCGGTATGCAGCCCTTGTCGAACAGGCCGACAAGGGGGCTGTGCTGCGTTCATAAAGGGCGGACCTGTCACCCCCGGAGAGAACCATCCGGGGTCCTTTGTTTTATTCCCTTTTAGGCGGTTCCTGGAGGAGCCGTCTCATGATATCCTCATCCTTCCGGTAATAGAGGTCATCATGGCCTGACCAGTCCCCGCAGCCTTTCATGAGGACAGCCGGGACTCCGTTATTGCTCTCTCCCATGACAAAGTTTGCAAATCCCGCGATCTCATCGACAACTGCCTCTTCGGTTATCTTAAGGACATGGCCGAAAAGGTCAGTATCCCCGCGGAAGTCCCGGATGGCATGGACACCGCTCCAGCCGATTGCATTTCCCGTCTGGCCGCGGCGGAACGCTCTCCCGACGGTATCTGTGATAATGACTCCGGCTGCATTCCCGGTGATTTCAAGGATGCGCTGCCTGACCTCTGCAGCTGCTTTCATGGAATCGGGCGGCAGGAGGATGACCATCCCGTCATCGATGTTGCTCTGGTCAACACCGGCACGGACTCCAATATGTCCGCCTGCGACTTCTGACAGGATGAACGGGTACTCCAGCAGCACGTCGGTAGAGGCGTCGAGGACTGCCTGGAGAAACCGTGGGTCTTCACCCGTCCACTTTCCGATTCTTGCCGCACGGTTACCCGGTGTTATTTCGGCCAGCAGCCGCGTATAACCCTTTGATTTTGAGTACACCGATGAGGCTATGCATAGGATATCTCCATTTTCGACCTGGACCCGGTCGGTTATCATGGAGGGAAGGTCATCACCGCGTTGGATCAGGGGAAGACCTGTTACAGGAAGTACGGTTATCGGCATCAGATCTCTCTATTGTAGTTTTATTGTTAATAAGTCGCTTTTTGGTCGTAGTCATCGTGCGGGCAGGATGGCGATGCCCCGACCCGGCACAACAGGGAGCGCAGTGTCAAGGGAGGTTTTTATGCGTGTCCTGCGCTGGGGACGTTATCTGTGATTCGGACAGGTATGCCGGGGTAATTGCCGAATATCTGTACCGGGCGGACAGTCGTGTCGGTCCCGGACCTGTTTCATAATAAAATTCCCCCGTGATATTGACCACAGTCCGGAATATCGGCAAAAAAGTTAGATCTTGAGGTCTTCATCATCGAGGTCGAGGTCATCGAGGGAGGAGACCTCTCCTGGTTGCTCTGCCTCTTCCGTTTCCTCTTCCTGCTCGCCTTCATCCACATCCCCTCCGCCTCCGCGGCGTTTCATGAGATAGATGATGAGGATGATGACAACCACGACGATGACGATGATGACGATCAGGAGGAGCAACAGGTAAAAGGGAAGTGCCCCGATGATCGGTAGCCCTGCAGGCGTCGGTGTGGGTGTGGGCGTCCGGATGACCACCGGTTCCGGCGTGGGTGTCGGTACCGGGTTGAAGAGGCCGTACATGCTGAAATGACTGACGGTCATCGTGACCGTCCGTGCTGTCGGGTCGACGGTGGCCGGAACGTCCTCCCAGGACTTCGAGGTCGGGTTATACCATTTTGCCTTTATCTCCTGCTGGCTTACAGCGCCCCATTTGTCCTGGGGGACAAGGAACCGGATAGTCGCGCCAGGTGAAAAGGACGCTCCGTCAGGCTTGAAGTCGTAGGCAATACCAGAAAAGGTGAAGGTCGGTCCTGCTGACGGGACATCTCCCTGGTTCACCTTAACAATCCTGATGTTTTCAAGGGGCTTTCCGGCGGCGTCAACCGGCTGCACCCCGGTTGCGAGTGAAACCGATGCGATGCCGTCCTCGGAAACAATATCAACCGGGTTTAATACCGTGCCGTTCGCGGACAGGGGGATCATCCCGCTTCCCACGGGAACGGTGGGTGCCGTTGTCCTTGATGCATAGGCGGTTGCAGTCGGTTTTGGGTTTGGGTTGATGTAGGTATCGTACTGGTTATCACTACCACCATCACCCGAGCTGCCCCCACCTCCGCCACCGGTACCGCTGCCACTGGAACTGGTTGTAACCTCGATGATGAGCTCGGTCGTCTTACCACTCTGGTAAGGATAGGAGTTCATCCAGCCTGAGGCTTCCTGGACCGACTTTACCCGGGCTTTGGCCGCCCTCAGGTAGTTCTTATCGGTGACCCAGAACTCCACGGGAGCACCTTCGGAAATGCCTCCCTGAACGATAAGTTTCTGTTCCAGGGCGCCTGAACCTCCGAAACGGCTGTCACCCATGACATACACCGGGTTGTTCGGACCGCTGATGGTACGGCCATAAACCCTGGCCTCCACGGTCCCTTCGGTGGAGACGGGTTTGCCATAGGCGATGACCGTCCCGTAGAAACTATGGGGGAGACTCGGGAGAAGTGTTGAAACCGCAGTCCCGGTTGGCTGCCCGGTGGGCTTTGTCGTAGGCTTCGTGGTCGGAGCAGTGGTCGGCTTTGTCGTGACCGGGCTTCCGCCGGTAGACAGGTCGAGGTTTGTCGCGATGCCGGGCTGGAATGGGACCTTCTGGATTGCTGCCTTTCCTGCTATGGTGAACTCAACGGTCGGAGTGCCCTTTGCAAGGTCGTCCTCGGTCGCGACCACGACAAGCCGCTCACTGAATGCTCCCGTTCCCGAACCATACACGCCACTCGAACTCGTCGTAATGGACCCGCGCTGCTGGCCGTTTATCTTGGCCACGATGGTCGTCCCCGATGGTGCCGCTTTTCCGTCGATCGAAACGGTACCGTAGAATTCCGCCGGCAAAGGCGGGGCCGCCGAAGCCGAGGAAATCAGGAGAAGCGCCAGCAGGGCGAAGGAAAAGAGAAGTAAGGGGGTTTTCATGATGCCACCCTCCTTCTCACGTTCCAATCGCACTTAAGGTCCCGGCTGACTTCATGAACAACCAGTACCCCTTGGTCGGGTAGAGGATCCTCATGTCCGAGAAATCTCCACTCCCGCCATTGACGATCGTCGTTTCATACTTCTGGCCCGTGGCGTCAAACCCTATTGCATTTGCCCACTGTGCCTGGACCGAGAAGAAGGTATCCCTTGCCGTCGCCGGCTGCATCCCTGAGAACCCTATGGCGTTCCACCCGCTTGGAAGGTTCTTCGACGGTGGGACCGAGATGGGGTCGGTCGAGAACTTCAGGGGGACTGAGGTCAGTGCCCTTGAGTAGATCCAGATCCCGTCGAGCACTTTGACCGGGCTTGTCGGCGTCAGGGTGACCCAGGTCCCCTTGGTCGAGTCGTACTCGTAGATGGAGTGGCTGGCCGTATCCACGCTGGTAAAGATGGAGGCGTTGTCATAGCCCGGCTGGAGTACCCTCGGCGTTGACACGAAGTTCCACCCCGGGAAGAGGGTGATGCTGTCGTATCCTGGAGGGATTGGCTGGTCTGACCGGACTGAGATCACCTGCGAGACCGTGCTGCTCGCGTCAACTCCGTTTCCTACCGTCAGCGTGACCGTGTAATTACCGGCATTGTTGTACGTGTGTGATCCGGGGTTCGGCAATGCCGAGTAGGTAGAGTCACCGAAGTCCCAGAACCACGTGTTCGGGTTCCCATACGACATATCGGTGAAATTTACCGTCAGCGGCTTCATCCCGGTCGTCGGTTCCGCGCTGAAGGAGGCGGAAAGGACAACGGCACCAACATTGACGTAGGCGACCTTGCTCGCGGTCCTGGTCACGCCATCGGGGTCTACCGCTTTCAGGGTCACCGTGTAGGAACCGTCGGTGACGTAGGTATGGGTCGGGTTCTTGTCGGTGGAGGTCGTGCTGTCACCGAACTCCCAGGTCCTGCTGATCTCGGTTATCGTCGAGAGGTCGGTGAAATTGACGGTCAGGGGAGCCCTTCCCCCGGTCGGGTTGGCGGAGAAGTCCATTCCGACCGAGTTCACGTCCTGGACCGTCAGGGTGAACGTCTGGTAGATATCATCGACACAGGGCTGCTTGAGAGCGTTGAGGACACCGTTGTACCCTGCGTAGTCATACTTTCCACCCGGACCCTCGATCGGGAACAGGTATGACCACTTTACGGGGCAGACGCTCGAGACGAACCAGCGGTTCGCTCCGTCGTTCGGGTTCTTCTGGAGGTCGATGTCCAGTACGCGGTTGTACATCGGGTGCTGGAGGATGAAGTAGTACCTGCCGGGCGCAACCTTGTCGACCGGGAAGACCGGGTCGTTCGGGCCGAACGAGATGGTGAACGTGTCGTCGCATTTCACCTCGTAATAGGCGTGGGCATAATGGACGTCGGCGATCTTGCCGTCACCGAATATCCAGAGCCCGATAATCTTCTTCCCCGTAACCGCATCGACGCCGAGGCCTGTTGCCTTTCCACTGATGGTCACGGTGTGGTCGTTGCAGCACTCACGGATGAGCGGGTTGGGCCTGAGCACGGCGGTAAGGACCGGGCGCTCGATGATGATCTTCGCCTGGGCCGTTGCAGCGCACGCAACGCAGCAGTCATTGCACTTGTTCGGGCAGTACGCCACGTTGCTGCACGGAGTCGGGCTTGGCGAGGGGGAAGGTGTCGGGACGTCACAGGACCAGTTGCTCGCCGCGAATATCGTGTATTCTCCGGCATCGATCTTCAGGTCCATGATGGTCCAGTTGTACGTCCATGTCCCGTCCTGGTTGACCTTCACCTTGGTCGGGATGCCGAGGGGTGTCTGCGGGTTGTCGATGGGTGCGCCACAGACCGGCTGGCACGGGCCCTTGAGCCAGAGGAAGGTCGTGAGCGTCTCGGTGTTCGTACCGTTGATGAGGACGAACTTCGAGGTGCCGAGCGTCACGTTCGCCGGCATGTTAATCGTCACGACTCCCTTGGTGACCGTTACCTTGGCGTCGGGGTTCGTGTAGATGTCGCGGTTGTCGATGGTCTTGCCCTGGGCATGGTAGGTAAAGGTGGCTGGAGCGGTATCGATGGATGTCTGCAGGTTGATGACCTTGGTGCCGGTCGCATCGGTCTTCACGTACGCATAGTACCTGGTCCCGTCAAAGGGAACCTTCGGGACAATGCTCCGTATGGTGCTACCCGGGTAACAGCAGTCAGGGACGGTCTTCGTGTTCCCGATGGTGTAGTTGCCGTACGGGGTGTCAAAGAGGACGTTCTCCTGGCCTTCCACGATCAGCGGCGGCTGGTTGCAGGCTTTTCCGTCGAATGTCTGCGGGCAGTCCATCAGGTATACGTAATACCAGGTGTTCGGCCTGCCCGTGACGATCAGGTTGAAGGGTTTGGATCTCACGACCGATGTCGGGTTTGCCGTGATGGTCAGAGTCTCGGGCAGGAGCTCGACACTCCGTGCCGCCGAAATGGCTGACGGGTTGTTGATGTTCAGCTTGTTTGCGAGGCAGGAGACCTTGAACTGGTAGACTCCCGTGTCATAAACATAGTTCTCTCCAGACGGCCCTTTTACGCCGGTGAACCAGCCATTGTTGGTCTTTTCAGTGACCCAGTAATACGGGTTGTTGTTCACCGGAATGCTCACGAGCGGGATATCCGTTCCTGTCGGAGAAATCAGGGCACTATAGATGTTGCCTCCCGGGCCGGTAACGTTGATGACGAACGGGCCAGGTGAGCTCGGGTCCCGCGAGGTTATCGGGAACAGGTTCGTCTCTATCCTGAAGTTCAGGATGGTCCCCTGGAACACTTTCTTGTCGGTTACGTCCACGTCTGTCGGGTTGTTGACGCACTTGATCTGGATGTACGGCTTCATCAGCGTGAAGGCGGTCTTTCCAGCGGGTGGAGCCCCGTTCCAGCAATACCATGTACCCTGGCTCGCATCTGAGAAGATCTTCGGGTCAAAGTAAAACGACTTCTTGTTCGAGAGGTCGTTTACGACCTGTATCGGCGTGTCCTTGGTCGGGTCGGCATTGTTTGCGAACAGTGCGATCCGCGTGTACGGGTCCGGGACCGCGACCGAGATGTCCATACCTTCCTCCCCTATGAACACCGTGCTGTTGGGGGCGACATAGGTGAAGCCCTTGGGGAACGGGGGAGGGACGTCAGCCGAGACGACACAGCCGAATACGGAGGCCGCCAGGGCGAGTACCATGATGAGTTTCAACCATTTTCCAGTCATGTTAGATCACTCCTTCGAGAGTACCGTCAGAATTCATATCAATCCAGTATCCATGCGTCGGATACATAAGCCTGTTCTCGCTCGTCTCGGGATCCTGGCTCCCTGCGATGATCGCCGTCTCGTACTGCTGTTTCGATGCGTCCCATCCGTTCACCTGCTTCCACAGACCCTTCACCGACAGGAGGTCGTCACGGGCTGACTTCGGGTAAATGCCCGACACTCCGATGGCATTCCAGCCGGTGTACAGCTGTTTCACGGGCTTCACTCCGCTCGTTGTATTCAGCGACAGGCTGATGCTCATCGTATTGGTCGAGTACACTCCGTATCCTTCGAGCGGGACGATGACCTCGGAGGCTGAGACCGAGTCCCATGCCTGGCTGACGCCATTGTACTTGCGGATCGAGTGGCCCGCAGTGTTCACCCCTCCAAATACCTTCGAAGCGGTATTCTGTCCTTCCTTGAGGTAGAGCGGGACTGACGCGAGGTTCCATCCCGGGTAGAGGTCAATCGTCGTGTATCCCGGGTAGGGAGTCGGGGTGGGGGTGACCCCCATGGTGCTGATATATCCGTTCTTCACGGTGTACCCCGAGCTTCCATCAGCGAATTTCACGTTCAGGCCGACATCAAAAATACCTGTTGTCTCATAGGTGTGGACCGGGTTCTTTTCCGACGAGGTTGTACCGTCCCCGAAGTCCCAGCTCCATTCGTTGGCCGTTGTCGCGGACTTGTCCGTGAAAGTGACCTTCAATGGTGCAGAACCGGACACCGGTGTACCACTGAAGTCAACCTTTCCTCCGCTGTCATCAACGATGTAGAAACTGAGTGTGGTGTAGATATCATCCACACAGTCCGCGTTCAGGGCTTCGATGACCCCGTCGTACATCTCCTTGTCCAGTTTGGCACCCGGGCCCTCCACCGGGAAGAGGAAGGAGGGCAGGATGTTCGGACACCAGGATACGACGTATTTTCGGTTCCTCGTCGGGTCATAGTATCCTCCGTTCAGTACCTCGATGTCAAACTTGTTGTTGTACATCGGGTGCTGGAGGATCATGTAATACCTCCCGTTCTTGACCTTGTCGACCGGGAAATTATGGACGTATGTCAGTCCAAGGCCCGGGTCATCCACTCCACTCCCATCCTTCGTGAACTTGATGGTAAAGGTATCATTGCACGAGACGTATGCGTCCCCGACCAGGTAGTGGATGTCCAGTATCTTTCCGTCACCGAAGATCCAGAAGCGGATCTTTTTCGTGTTGTTCACATCGCTGCATTGCGTGTGAAGCCCGGTGGCGGTACCCTTGATAGTGATGGTATGGTCATTGCAGCACTCCCTGACAAGGACTGACGGAGTTACGGTTGCACTGATGATCGGCTTAATCAGGGTGATTTTCGCCTCTGTGGTTGCGGCGCATCCTGTGCACAGGCTGCAGTTCTGGTTGGGGCAGTAGCAGGACTGCTCACAGGTGGATGATGTGCTGCTTCCGCCATCTGTCGTACATTGCCCGTTGCAGTTGTCCTGGCGGCAGATTGGGATCGGGCAGGGTACTTCTGGAGTACACGGGTTGACATACCCGTCATCGGTGATGTTGGTAACCGTGCAGTTCGTCGAACATGACCAGTGCGTTGCGGCGTAAACAGTATACTCGCCTTCATCGATGTTCAGGTTCGCGACCGACCATTTGTACTCCCATGTTCCATCTGCAGAGACCGCTACAGCCGTCGGACAGCCCAGCTTGTAACTTGGATTCGAAAGGTTCGCACCGCATTCCGGCTGGCACGGTCCTTTGAGCCACAGGTAGGTGGTCAGGGTTTCCGTGTTCACCCCTTTGATCAGGATGGTATTCAGGGTCCCGAGGGTGGCACTTGACTGCATGGTCATGCTGATCGTGCCGGCGGTGACTGTTACCTGCGCATCCGGGTCGGTATATCTGATCTTGCCGTCCAGCCCGCGGGTATATGCATGATACGTGAACGTGGTGGTCTTGGTATTCAGGGAGGTGAGCATGTTGATGACAGCCTTCCCTGAATCGTCGGTCTTCACATAGGCGTAATACCTGACCCCGTTTTCAGGTTTCCTTGGGACGATATCCTTGATGGGGCTGTTCGGGAAACAGCACTCCGGATAGGTCAGGTTGTTCCCTATCGTGTATACCGGGAACAGGGGATTGTATCCGTCCATGATGACATTGTTCTGTCCCGGCGCGATAAGGGGAGCTTCATCGCACGTTCCTCCGGTCAGGGTCCTCGGGCAGTCCTTCAGATAGAAGTTGTACCACGTGTTGGGCCGTCCCTGGATGGTCAGGCTGAACGGGTTGGAACGGATGACACTTGACGGGCTCGATGTGATACTCACAACTTCAGGTTTCAGCTCCACCGTGTGCGACTTTGAGACTGCTCCCGAGGGGTTGTTTTCTTTCAGCTTGTTTGCGGAGCATTCGATCCAGAAGGTGTATGTCCCCATCTTGTACTGGAAATTCATGCCCTGGGTGTCCTGGGCGGCGGTAAACCATCCCTGGTCAGTCCCGGGGGTGACCATGTAATACGGGTTGTTGCTTATCCTGAAGTCCTTCAAGGAAATCTGTCCCGTCTTGCTTGCGAGGGCTGTATAGATAACACCGTCAGGGCCCTTCACGTAAATCGTGAAGGGGCCGACTCCTGGAGGACAGGATGTGGTGCGTCTGCCCATTGCGTCGAGGTTTGTCTCGACCTTGAAGTTCAGGACAGTCCCGTGGAAGACCGATTTATCGGTTACATCGAGATCATTGGGGTTGTCAATACAGGTGATGTTCATGACCGGGTTGACCGCGACAAATGCGACCATCATGTTTCTGGTAACATTGATCTGGTCGTTCCACAGGTACCATGCACCCGGGTACCCCGAGTATTGCGTGGGTGCGATGAAGTAACTGGTCTTCGAACCGGACGGTATGGGAAGGATCATCCTCGGGTTCGCGGTGACCGGGTCATCCCCTGCCTCGAACCAGGCGATTGACGAGGTGTTCCCCACGGCATTCGTGATGTCGAGCCCTTCCTCCCCGATGTAGACGGTATCACCCTGGTTGATCAGGTTGATCTTGCATGGTGCCGGAGTAGGTGTCGGGGTCGGTGAGGAACCAATCGTCAGGTCCAGGTATGTGGAACCGCCGCTTAAGAAGTAGGCGGTTTCCGAAGCCTGGTTCCCGTTGATATAGAACGTGATGAGATCCCCGTTCATGTTGCCGGTAACCAGGAGTTGCGGAGTCGTGATACCATATGAACCGTTCGTGGCCGTCGTTGTTGTTCCGACCACGGTACCATTGATTTTGGCACTAATCGTAGCCCCTGCAACCGGCAGGTTGTTCACTTTTGCCGTACCGTAAAAGAACTCAGGCAGGACCGGCGCTGCCATCGCCGTTCCCACCATGAGCACGAGCAGGATCCCTGCTATGATGAACCCTTTTTTCATAACCTCTCCCTTCATTTATGCCATCCCCTGAAGAACTCCATTTTCAGTCAGATACACCCAGTAGCCGTGCGATGGATACAGGACCCGGTTGTCGGAATAAACCGGATCCATACTACCCCTCACGATAACTTCCTCCGGGCTCTGGGTCATCCCATTAAATCCCTGTACATAGGTCCAGGTGGTTCCGAGAGACTGGAGGGTCAGGTTGGCTGAACGAGGTGTAAGACCTGAAAATCCCATGCCGTTCCACCCCTTGTATAATTGTCTGGACGGAGTGGGTGAGATAAAGGCGAATTGCAATGGGACTATCGTATTTGTTGTCGAGAATACCCAGTAACTCTCCAGAGGCCTGAGAACACGCCCCGAGGACACGATCTCCCAGGACGTCGTATTGCCGTCGTACATAAGGATTGAACGATGGCCCGTATTCACACCTGAAAATACCACTCCTGCGGTTGCATTCCCTGCACCCAGTTCTTTCGGAACGGAAACATGGTTCCAGCCGGGGTACAGGATGATACTGTTGCCGGACGGTACTTCTCCTGTTATGGTGACCTGGTGGGTGGCAGTGCTTGAACCGCCGTCGTTGGTGGCGGTGAGCGTGACGTTGAATGTCCCTGCCATGAGGTAGGTATACACCGGGTTCTGGTAGGGCGAAGTTCCCCCGTCACCGAAGTTCCACACCCACTGGGTTATCCCTGCACCTGTGGACTGGTCGGTGAACTGGATGGGGATCGAGACGTTTCCATTGAATGTGCTTGCCGTGAATGCTGCCACCGGCGGGCTGTTCAGGACATGCACAGCGTTTTCCCGGGACGTAATGGCGGAGCCCTGGGCGTTGCTCACCTGGAGATCGATTTTATAAGGACCTGGTTGTTCCAGGGAGAAACTGGGGCTTTGCAGGTTGGAGCTATTGACCAGCTGGTACCCTGACCCTGTCCACCAGAATACTTTCCAGAACCAGGATGTGGGCGACCCGGTTGAAGCATCGTGGCATACGATTTCAAGGGGTGCAAAACCAGTTTCGGGACTTACGGTGAAGTTCGCACCAAGAGATGAACTGCCCACCCTGATGAAGTCAGTCGCCACCTTGTTACTGGTCTGGTTGTTGATATCGGTGACGGTCAGTGAAACGGTGAAGTTGCTAGCCGTCAGGTATGTGTGGACCGGGTTCTTCAGGAACCTGTCGGACTGTGTGGAATTATCTCCAAAGTCCCAGAGGTACGTCAACGGGCCGAATCCAACCGACTGGTCGATGAAGTCGACGGTGAGGGGTGGAGCTCCTGATCTCGGGCTTGCCGCGAAGTCTGCGAAGGGCCCTGGCATCAGGGTTGCCTGGATATCGCGTGACTTCTGACCGGTCTTTCCATCTCCGTCCGTGACCGTCAGGTTAACCTTGTATGTCCCTGCACTGGTGAAGGTGTGCACGGGGTTTCGTTCCGTTGATGTTGTGTTATCTCCGAAAGTCCAGTTGTATGAAAGCGGTGAAACCCCTTTCGAAGTGTCGGTGAAACTTACGTGGAGGGGAGCGATCCCGATAACCGGGCTTGCCGTAAAGTCAACATTCGGTGAAGGACCGACGGTGATCTGGAGCGGTGCCGAGGTATTCGTCATATACTGGACGGCGGCGGTAAGGGTGACCGTGCTCGTGTTGTGGAATACGTGCACCGGGTTTCGTTCGTTCGATGTAGAACCGTCCCCGAAGTCCCAGTAGTACCGGTTTCCGAAAAGGGCCATTATGGGGTTTGTCGGGTCAACCGGCCACATCCCGCGGGAAGTGTCATTGAACTGCACGGTGAGCGGGCCGTCTCCTGATACCGGTGATGCCGTGAAACTGGCTGCCGGGTATACGTCAATCCCGTACTCCCACGCTTCATCTGAGAGCCCGTGGCCTCCGGTAGCATTCAGGTATATTTCGTAACTCCCTGCATAGGGGAAGGTCACCAGGGGGTCCTTACTGGTTGAATTCATCGTGTCCATTCCCCAGAACTCCCAATACCATGCCGTGGGAAACCCTTGCGAGGTATCATGGAACTGTACTGTTAAAGGCGCAGGACCCGATGCAGGAGAATAGAAAAAGCTGGCATTCGGATGAACCGCCACGTTCTTGGTGGTTTTCGACGTGCTCAAATCCGTCCCGGTCACCGTGAGGTTCACGGTATAAAGGTCGGACGTGTGGTAGTCGTGCGTTGCGTTCTGCGTGTTCGCGTACCCCGCGTCTCCGAACTCCCACAGCCAGGAAGCAATGCTGCCCGTAGAATTATCAGTAAACTGGACAGAAAGGGGCGCCTTGCCTTCATCAGGAACCGCGGTAAAATCCGCGTTCACGGCTGCACTGGCACACCCTACAATAAGCAAGCCCAGGACTACTACGAACAGAGCACCTGCTGCGCGGAGCCTTCGTTCGCTAGGCTCCTCTCGTTCTTGCATTCTTACACCCCGTCACCAACATCTGTCCTTCTGCCAAGACCCTTCATGATGGTGGGGCAATCATGGGGAACCATTGACCCAAATATAGCTCCGCCTTTCGGACTGCCTCAATCATTCCGGATGGACGATGTTAATTCATCTCTTGTTCCTTACCCTAATATAAATGTTCTTATGTCGGGAATGATCAGTATTGGGCTTTATTCACTCGAGCAAGGCCTTTAAAACCGTATTTTCATAAAAAAACAGCGCTAGCGGAGTACTTGTGTATCAAGCCGCATGCGGGGTGAAATACCCCGTGCTCATTTCAGTGAAGGAATTGGGGTGGAGGGTAGAGGGTATGTCATAATCATACTACCCCTTCATAGGAAATGGTGTGCAGGGACATTTTTTCGGCTATATCCTGGTATTTTGGGAGGGAATGACAGGGTTGGAAATCATGTATCCAGCTGACCCGGCACCCGGTACCCGGCAGTGACCCTTGCAGGATCGTCCAAGAAAAGGAAGTAAATTCTTTATTACCATTTACCGCGGGTGGATATCGTTTAATTTTAAAATCGCTCTCCATTCTCCTGGCTGATGGCAGGATTATCTGCCGGCCGGTGGTGAAGTGGAAACGGTCATGGTCAGGTTGCCTTCGATGACGCGGGCATCGGTAACCGACTGGAAAAAACCTGAACTGACACTTCCGAATGATGTGTCAACTGCTATGGTTACGGGGACAGTGACGGAGGTCTCGTTGATCCCGATGAGGAGGAACGGGGCATCCCCTGGTGATAATGCCGGCAAAACCATTTCCACAGAGGGCCCCTGGATTACGGAGGTGATAAGAGAGAGGCTTTCCATGCCAGGCTCAGGGTTAAGGAGAGGAAAAACAGTCTGCAGGCCGGTAGTGTCAGGTGAACAGCGGCATTGATCCCTCCCCTGCTCCACGTCCGTGTACAGGATGTCATCAGGGCACGCTCCCTGGAGGCTGACTGTGGAGACGAAAACTGTATCGTTTTCAATGGTTTCAATTCCCATTGACGGGTCAGGGAGTGACGTTCCGTTGGTACCTGCATCTGGATTGATGACCACGGTACCAGGGTCCGGGGGTCCCTCCAGGTCGTCCTGCCCCAGGGGAGCGTCGCGACGTACAGGTGCATCGGGCATACCACCGGACGCGTCCAGATACAGGATCGTTATCTCCGGTATGTCCGGGGACTGCCAGGTGCCGGTATCGGCGAGCCCTCCCCATGAGAGGAAGGCCAGGCCGAGGACTGGAAGGACACACCATGAAATGTTCATCAGGTGATCGTGAAGGGTGGTACTATCCTAAAAGGATGCCGGTCGGTCGTGCTCCCGGAGGAGTATACTGGTACAACAGGTACTGATGGAAAAATGGCTCTGATGAAATCCTCCCTATTTTCAATTTATTTCACCACTTTTGAGATATCTCCATCAACTGCAATTCCGATCGTAGGTTGCAACAGAGCCGATTTTTTGATTTTCATCGTGAACAGGCAGAGAATGAAATGGATTCAAAACTGGGGGGCTGCCGCCCCCCAAAACCCCAGCCAACGATAGCCC
>CAZGXZ010000028.1:0-19431 GCA_964530035.1 uncultured Methanoregulaceae archaeon | reverse complement strand
AGGGACATCCGGCTTTTTCTCCATTTTTTCACTTGATTTGCCTCCGTATCTGGCGGGGATCCCAAGCCCTGTCATTATTCAGTCGGTTGCGTGTATCTTTTTCAGTGGACTGGCCTTTTTCCTAGTCTATTGTATCGGACTCAGGTATCCGGGACTTGCAACGAAGAACAGGTCCACGCGGATCAACCTGACGCTTCACAACGCGGTTGCCTACATGTATGCGATGCGCCGGGGCGGCGCCCAGCTGATTACAATATTCGAATCAATTTCAGAAAATGCCGGGATTTACGGGGAAGTGGCATATGAGTTCCGCCAGGTTATCAGGGACACCGGCTTTTTTGGCTATGACGTTGTTACTGCCGTCCGGCACCTCATGGAGACTACCCCTTCGCAGAAGTTTCGGGAATTTCTCCAGGACATGCTTTCCGTCATAGAAAGCGGTGGAAACCTTACCACGTTTTTTGGGGACCGCGTCAGGCTGTACCAGGACGAAGCGCGGCTAGAACAGAAAAATTTTCTTAATGTGCTCGGACTTGTCGCTGAAGGGTATGTGACCCTTTTTGTGGCCGGCCCCCTCTTTCTCATCATCATCATGGTTGTGATGGGCATGATGGGTGGCGTGGAGGTAGTCCAGTTTTCAGTCGTCACATATGCCCTCCTGCCGATTGGGTCGCTGATTTTTATTATCCTCATCGACATGATGGGCGCAAAGGCAGAGGTATATCAAAAGTATTCCAAAAAAAGGATGCTCGACGAGTACTCCGAGGTTACCATTGAAAAGTCAGGCAACGAACAGCATTTATTCGCCCAGTTGCTCAGGTATGACCGGATACGGGACATACGACAGTGGGTGTCCCACCCTGTTGCCAGCTTCATCGATAATTACAAGCTTACTCTGGTCATCACCGTACCGGTTGCAGTTGTCTACCTCACCCTGGTCTTCGTGCAGATACCCGCGTATCTTGATATCGAGACCCTTATCGATATCGTGGATGACCAGATCGTCATCGCCCTGTTGATCATCCTCATCCCCTTCGGTATTTTTTACGAACTCTGGCGAAATAAGGTAAGGTCTATCGAAAGCCTGCTCCCTGAGTTCCTCGAACGGATGGCCGGGATCAATGAAGTCGGCCTTACGATTGCCCAGGCGATCAGCATCCTCGTAAACGCCCAGCTGGGCCTGCTCAGCTATGAGATCCGGAAGATCAAGCGGGATATGGACTGGGGGTCCAATTTCCGTGAAGCCCTTGTCAGGTTTGAACAGCGTGTACGGACGGCGTTGATCGGCCGCACGGTCGTGCTCATAACAAAAGCCAGCCAGATGTCGGGTTCGATATCCGAGGTCCTCCATATCGCCGCTTCTGATGCCAGGATGAATGAAATCCTCAGGAAGGAACGTTCGTCCGAGATGTTCATCTACACTGCAATCGTTTATCTCTCCTTTTTTGTCTTTATTTTCGTTGTCGGAGTGATTTCGGTCCAGTTTCTCCCGATGCTGACCAACCTTACCACGACCCAGGCCCAGATCGGCCCCCTGTCCCGTCTGGGCGCATTCCCCTTCATGGCGATCGGACGGCTCCTCTACCACACCTGCCTCATCCAGGCAATCCTGTCCGGGCTTATCGCAGGCCAGATGGGAGAAGGCTCACTCGGGGCGGGAGTCAAACACTCGTGTATTCTTATGATTATCGCGCTTTTCGCATTCAATGTCCTGATTTAAACCGTCTACCGAAACCATCACCCCTTTATACTTGCCGGTTGGATCTCGTTATGAGGGATACATCATGTGCAGTGTCGGCGGACCGGTGGATGTTGAATATTCAGAACGCGTAAAGGGAAAAGACTATAAGTGCAGGGACTGCGGTGAGAAGTTCAAGGGTATCGGAAAGAAACCGATGTGCCCAAGCTGCCAGTCCGAGGATGTGGAAGAGGTATAATCTCCCTGACAGGCGGGACCTCCTCCTGGTCCGGTCTGGGAGGTCATTTCTGCTTGCCGGAAAGGTTCTTTCCAGGTTCCCCCTCTTTCTTGAGACCATGGATGGTGAAACCGTCGTCGGACTTACTCCTGATGACTGTGTCGCCGTATCTGCCCCTGAAGGGGGCTCTCTGGATGCTGCAGCCATGCTGATCGAGCTTGTCCGCAGTCACCAGACCCCCCTTATAATCCTTCCGAAAGGGCATCCGGGGTCGTCAAGACTTAAATACGTAGTTTCTGCCGGAGAAGCCATACGCGTTTCCTGCGCTGTAGAGCGGGGCACACACCCGGAACAGGATATCCTCTGTGGGTCGGACGGGTTGTCAGGAATGACCCTCCGCGGTACTGAAGGAGGACTTGAGATTTTTGTGGATCGAGATGCCATCGAGGTGTCTGTTTTCAGGACTTCCCTGAACCCTCAAGGGAACTTTCATCCGGGTACTCCTGGTTGATAAACCGGGGTTGGACTGCCTTTTTGAGTGTGGGCCTGGTGAGGGATGCTGGTAACCAGCCATGATCCGGGACAGAAAACGAGGGGTTCAAACCCGGTATCCTTTACTCGTGGCGGTTCATCCTAGAACGGCCGAAACCAATTCACAACTAATATAAGGTTATTTTTCTCCATGTATTATATTGCCGTGAACGGAGGGTTGGATGAAAATTGAAGTCTTAAAAGAGATTAAAACGGCAGAAGAAGAGTATCACTCGACTATAAGCAAGGCGCATGCACAACGGAAACAAAGCATCTCCGCTGCCGAGCTTGAGGCTGACAACCTTGTCCTCAAGGCGCAGAGTGATGCCGAAGATCTGAAGAAGAAACGGATAGCCGAAGCCCATGAGGAAGCTGCCCGGAAATATTCTGCCACCCTGGCCGAAGGGAAGCGCCAGGCAGATGAACTTCGGGAAAGGGGAAAAAGGAACCTGGACAAGGCAGTAGGGCTCCTCGTATCGCGGTTCAGGGAGCAGCTGCATGCTGGCACCTGAACGGATGAGCCGGCTGATGGTGGTGGCTTCGAAAGACCAGATGGAGCCAATCATCAGCGAGTTGTACAGGAACCACGTTTTCCACATCGAGGACTTCGTCGATTCAGGCACACAGGACTACCAGGGATTCCATATCGGGCATCCTCTTACCAATGCAAGCGAAATTTCGGGCCAGCTTTTAAAACTACGGGCAATTGAAAACGCATTTTCAATTGATCGGGAAACGATTGAAGCACCGAAATCGGAACAAGCCGCGCTTCGAAAACGGATCGAGGAGGAACTCCCTTCCATTGAAACGAATGTCGAAGGTCTGATGACCCGTCGCTCGGCCCTTGAGAACAGCATCAGGGACTGCCAGCAAAAAATCGAGGCGCTGACACCGTTCCTGACATTGCCCGTACCGCTCGAGCTTCTCCGCAGCTATGATACAATGAGTGTCCATGCAGGGTACGTGGCGCACAATGTTGAGCTGGCGGTACCTGCCGAGGTATGGTATCAGCCGTCCAAGGCAGGAAATTTTATTGTTCTTGTAACTCCCGCCAACCAGAAGGATGAGGTTGAAAAAACGCTCGCTGCCTCCCAGTACACTTCTTTTCCGATACCTGTTGAAAATGGTACAGCCTCGGAGCGGAAAGCCGGATACGAAGGGCAGATCCAGATCCTGGAAGGCGAGCTGAAAGAGGTCAATGACAAGCTCGGGCAGGTAAAGAAGGAGCAGGAAGGGTTTCTTGTTGCCTGCGAAGAACTACTTCATGCTGATGTCGAGCAGTCGGAGGCCCCGCTCAGGTTTGCCACGACAAACCTTGCCTTTATTGCTGAGGGGTGGGTTCCGTCAGATAGTGTCGAAAAGGTTACAGCTGCCCTGAACCGTGTCACGAACGGAAAAGTACTGGTATCCAAGCTCGAGTTCGACCCGACGAGGGATGCGGTTCCTGTTGAGTACCATAATCCATCGTTTTCGAAACCGACCGAATTGCTCATGGATGTATATTCGAGACCCAAGTATTCGGAAATTGATCCGACACTTTTCGTATCAATCGTTTTTCCGCTGTTCTTTGGGCTCATCCTGGGTGACGTCGGGTATGGATTGATTTTGCTTGCTTTAAGCCTTGGACTGATGAGGCTCCTCAAGGGTGAAGGAGCCGCCATGTTCATCAAGGTCCTTAGGAATGCAAGCATATCGAGTATCATATTCGGGATTCTGTTTTCTGAGTTCCTTGGATTCTCGATGCCATGGCAGCCTATACTGTTCAGCAGGCACCTTAATATCGGAGGAGAGGCTTCAGAACACGGTTCAGCGATACCGCAGCTGATGGTCCTGGCCATTTGGATTGGAATACTTCACATTACTCTTGGCCGCGTCCTTGGAATGATAAATCACGCACGGATGGACCACGGTTCTCACAGGACAAAGGCGATAATGGCGAATTTCGGTTGGATCATCACGATGTGGGGTATCCTTGTCATGATTTGGGCATTCTTCCCGATTCCCCTCATGCCTGATTTGACAAAACTGCCATTGGTCGCAGGTCTGAACCCAGCTATCCTTGTCGGAGCCGTGATGGTAATCGCAGGGATAGTGTTTATTGCGCGGGAAAATGTCCTGGATGTTATCGAGGTTCCGACTATTGTGAGCCACGTCCTGTCGTATGCCCGTCTTGTTGCTGTGGGGCTTTCCTCGGTTGCCCTGGCGATGGTGATTAATTACATCTCCATTGGCATGATGATCCAGCCGAGGCTGGTCGAACTGCACCCGATAAATATCCTTATCGTGGTGATGGGGGGTTTTGTCTTCCTGCTCGGGCATACGATGAACACCGCACTCGGAGTCCTGGGTGGCGGGCTTCACTCAATCAGGTTGCAGTACGTAGAGTTCTTCACCAAGTTCTACAAAGGTGGAGGAGTAAAATACAGTCCCTTTGGGATGAAAAGACAATTTACGGAGGATTAAAAATGGTTGATGTTACAACTGGCGTAGTTATGACTGAAGAGATGATCAAGGCTTCCCAGGTCGGGATGAAAGCAATTGGCGCTGGAATGGCCGTTGGTTTAACTGGTATCGGGACCGGACTTGCAGAAATGTCCATAGGGGCGGCAGCGGTGGGAGCTGCGGCGGAAAACAAGGATATGTTTGGACTTGCACTCCTCTTTACCGTCATTCCTGAGACAATTGTCATCTTTGGTCTTGTGGTTGCCCTCCTGCTGCTGTTCTGACGGGAGCTGATCATGGGACTCGAGTCAGTCGTCGAGGAGATCAGGGATAAAGGTCGCAGAGAATCGGAAAACGTACTGAAACAGACCGATGTAGAGGTAGCTTCCAGGCTTTCCGAGGCACGAGTGAAGGCAGACAGAATTCGTTCGAATGCATCCGAAGAAGTTGAAAAACAGGTGAACCGGATGCTGGGTCAGGAAGTGTCAGCTGCACAGCTTGTTGTCAGAAGAGAGATCCTTAATGCTCAGAAGGGACTTCTCGATGAGGTCTATACCGGTGCATTATCCTCTCTTTCTCAGTTAACTCCTGATTTCCACAGGGATGCAATTCGTACACTTCTCCTGAAGGCGAAAAAAGAGATCCCCTCGGGTGTCGTCCGGTGCAATTCCCGGGATTCTGCCTTATTGCAAGGCCTTTTGACAGGAGACAGCAGTCTTGCCGGATATTCTGCCGGAACTACGGTAGATATTCCCGGTGGCGTTATTGTTGAAAGTAATGATGGCCAGCTCCAGCTGGATTACAGCTTCAAGACATTGCTTGACTCGGTTTGGGAGTCCGGGCTAAAAGATGCTTCTGATTTGCTCTTTGGATGAGGAGGTGGACCCGAGATGGCTCAGGCAATGAGTGGTCCAGCCCCTTACATCTATGTCTGTACGCGGACGAGGGTCAGGAAAGCAAAGCTGATTCCCCCCGAGGAATATGCCAGGATGCTCAACATGAGCATTCATGAGATTACCCGGTTCATCGAAGAAACCGAATATAAAAAGGAAATCGATGAACTGGGGACCTCGTTCAGTGGCATTGACCTTATCGAGACAGCGCTGTCCTGGAATCTCGCCAAGGAGTATCAGAACATCCTGGACATTACTCCTGGAACCCTCAAGGTTTTTATCAAGGCCTATCTGCGACACTGGGACATCCAGAACATCCTGACCCTTCTCAGAGGGAAGATGCAGGGGCTCAGACCAGGAAAAATAAAGGAGGTTCTTATACCTGCAGGAAGTCTCGACCGGGTCTTCCTTGACAGGCTCCTCATGGAAGAGACTCCGGAACGAGTCGCAGAATCACTGAAAGGAACGGATTTGTATCCTATTGTCAACAGGGAAATAAGCCGTGCCGTTGAAGCAGGATCATTTTCACACATGGAAAACGAGCTCTATAAAGAGTTTTATGCAGGCCTCCTTGGCATCGCCAGAGCGGGTCTTAAGGGTGGGTCCCAGTTCCTTTCATTCATCCAGCTTGATATCGACATAACGAACATCAGGAACCTGTTCCGGTTAAGAGCCGATCAGTTCATAGAAGATATTCGATCCATGATGATCCCCGGAGGATCATTTTCAGTCGATGAACTGCAGCAGATGTATCTGATCAAGGACCAGAACGAGTTTATTGACACGCTCCAGAAACGCATGACGGTTAAACCCGTCCAGGATGCGCTTGAAGCGATGAAAGGGGCACGTTCAGGCCATGAAATCGACGTGGGGCTGACACGTTCCCAACTGGAGCAGATGGAACGAATGTCAAAGATTAATCCGTTCTCAGTCCATCCAATCCTTGTTTATCTGGAACGGAAACGGTATGAAGTTGTAAACCTCCGGGCTATTGCCCGGGGAAAGGAATCGAATCTGTCAGCGGACCGCATCCGTGCATGCCTGGTGATCTGAATGGAGATAGCTGTCATTGGCAACAGTGAGTTCATCCTTGGGTTCAGGCTGGCCGGTATCCGGAAAACGTATGCCGCCGAGTCCGATGAGGCCTTGACCGGCCTTGTCCAGCACGTGCTGGATGACCAGGAGGTAGGTATCCTGGTCATGAATAACCCTGACCTGGAGCGTCTGCCACGCAGGTTGAAGACCACCCTCGAAAATTCGATAAAACCAACCATTATCGCAATTGGAGGCGACGAGGGCGGCATGTCACTCCGGGAGCGTATAAAACGGTCAGTGGGTGTTGATCTGTGGAAGTGAAACTAGAGAAAACCGATAAAAAAGGCGTTTTAAAGCGGATAGCGGGGCCAGTGGTAACCGCGGTTAACCTCGACGCCCATATGTACGACGTGGTCAAGGTCGGGCATGAGGCGTTGATGGGTGAAGTTATCAAGATCCAGGGAGACCAGGTGATTATCCAGGTATACGAGGACACCTCGGGCATACGTCCGGGTGAACCCGTGGAAAATACCGGGCTGTCGCTTGCGGTTGAACTTGGTCCCGGACTGCTGACCTCGATTTACGATGGTATCCAGCGTCCGCTTTCAGTACTTGTCAGCAAGATGGGGGATTTCATCGAGAGGGGTGTTTCGGCGCCAGGTCTCGATATGACCAAGAAATGGGAGTTCAAGCCGCTTGTCCATGAAGGAGACGCCCTTGTCCCAGGACAGGTCATAGGGGAGGTCCAGGAAACCAGTATTGTACACAGGATCATGGTGCCCCCCAATGCGAAAGGCGGCAAGGTGAAAAGTATAAAAAGCGGGTCCTTCAACGTCACCGAAACGGTCTGCACCCTCGAGGACGGGACTGAACTCCCCATGCTCCAGCGGTGGCCGGTGCGCGTACCGCGGCCCGTGAAGGAAAAAGTAAACCCGACGATCCCGCTCATCACAGGCCAGCGTATCCTTGACGGTCTGTTTCCGATTGCGAAAGGCGGGACCGCAGCCATTCCCGGTCCTTTCGGGAGCGGTAAGACGGTCACCCAGCAGCAGCTTGCAAAGTGGAGTGACGCCAAGATCGTGGTCTACATCGGCTGTGGTGAACGTGGCAACGAGATGACCGAGGTCCTGACAGAATTTCCGGAACTGGAAGACCCGAAGACCGGCAAACCCCTCATGGAACGCACAGTACTTATCGCGAACACGAGTAACATGCCTGTGGCAGCACGTGAGGCCTCAGTATATACCGGGATTACTATCGCGGAGTATTTCCGTGACATGGGATACGATGTGTCGCTCATGGCGGATTCTACATCGCGGTGGGCCGAGGCGATGCGTGAAATCTCCTCCCGTCTCGAGGAGATGCCCGGTGAGGAAGGGTACCCGGCATACCTTGCTGCACGTCTTTCTGAGTTCTACGAGCGTGCGGGACTGGTAAAGACCCTGAACGGAGAAAGCGGTTCTGTTTCAGTCATTGGTGCGGTTTCGCCACCTGGTGGAGACTTCTCCGAGCCGGTTACCCAGAACACACTTCGTATCGTCAAGGTGTTCTGGGCGCTTGATGCAAAACTCTCTCAGAGGCGTCATTTCCCTGCGATCAACTGGTTGAACTCGTACTCGCTCTACCTTGACACGCTCCACGACTGGTATGACAAGGAAGTCTCGCCAGAATGGAACAAGCTGCGGTCATGGGCCATGGGTGTCCTTCAGAAGGAAGCCGAACTCCAGGAGATCGTCCAGCTTGTCGGATCAGACGCACTGCCTGAAGCAGAGCAGATTACCATTGAGATCGCACGGATGATACGCGAAATCTTCCTTCAGCAGAATGCCTATGACGCGGTCGATACGTTCTGCGACATGTCGAAACAGTATGACATGATGAAGGCGATCAGGACGTATGCCGATCTTGCCTATGCCGCCCAGAGCGCCGGCGTCCAGCCGCTGCAGATCGTGAGCATAACGTCCAAGGGAGAAATGCCTCAAATCAAGTTCATCAAGGACTACAAGCCTGCCCTTGACAAGATCCTCAAGGACATGGACGCTGAATTCAACACGCTGAGGGCAGGAGCATGAAGGAATACAGAACGGTTAGCAAGATTGCCGGACCGCTGGTTTTCGTTGAGAAGACCGAGCCGGTAGGGTATGGGGAGCTCGTCAACATCGTCCTCTTTGATGGAACGGTGAAACGAGGGCAGGTCCTTGATACCAGTGACGAGATCGTGGTCGTCCAGGTCTTTGAGACGACGGCAGGAATCGGCAGGGACTCCGGGATCCGGTTCACCGGCGAGACGATCAAGATGCCGGTGGGAAGGGACATGCTCGGAAGGATCCTGTCCGGAGGTGGAAAACCCATCGACGGTGGTCCTGAAATCGTCCCGGAAAAGAGGCTGGACATTACAGGAGCGGCCATCAACCCATATGCACGTGGGTCACCGTCTGATTTCATCCAGTCCGGGATCTCCACCATTGACGGGATGAACACTCTTGTAAGGGGACAGAAGCTGCCGATCTTCTCAGGAGCGGGTCTGCCGCACAACAATGTCGCGCTGCAGATCGCCCGCCAGGCAAAGGTGCCTGGTTCCAAGGAAGCGTTCGCCGTGGTATTCGCAGCCATGGGTATCACGCGGGAGGAAGCGAACGCCTTCATGCAGGACTTCGAGCGCACCGGGGCTCTTGAACGTGCCGTGGTCTTCCTGAACCTTGCCGACGACCCCGCCGTCGAGCGTATCATTACTCCGCGTCTCGCCCTTACAACCGCAGAATACCTTGCATTCGATCTCGGCATGCATGTGCTGGTCATCCTTACGGACATGACAAATTACTGCGAGGCGCTCCGTCAGATCGGTGCGGCAAGAGAAGAAGTGCCGGGACGACGTGGGTATCCGGGGTACATGTACACCGACCTTGCGTGCATATACGAGCGTGCGGGTATCATCAAGGGCAAGAAGGGTTCGGTTACCCAGATCCCAATCCTTACCATGCCTGGCGATGATATCACGCACCCGATTCCTGATCTTACCGGGTATATCACCGAAGGTCAGATCGTTGTCAACCGTGACCTCCACCGGAAGGGTATCTATCCGCCTATCAACGTCCTGCCATCCCTCTCCCGCCTCATGAACCTCGGGATCGGTAAAGGGCATACCCGCGAGGACCACAAGAAGGTATCAGACCAGATCTATGCAGCATATGCTGAAGGGAACGACCTTCGTGGCCTTGTTGCGATTGTTGGAAAGGACGCCCTTTCAGAGCGTGACCGGATGTTCCTCGAGTTTGCAGACCTGTACGAGGACCGTTTCGTGCGCCAGGGGTATGACGAGGACCGGACCATCGAAGACACCCTCGACCTTGGCTGGGACCTGTTGTCGGCACTGCCGGTCGAGCAGCTGGTACGTATCGACCGTGAGCTGATCGCGAAATACCATCCGAAATTCAAAAAGCAAGGGGCTCCCCAGGGGTAACCACGGATGGCACTTCGGGATATCAAACCAACCCGGTCTGAACTAATCGGACTTAAGAAGAGGATAGCCCTCTCGGAACGTGGCTACAAGATCCTGAAGATGAAGCGTGACGGGCTGATCCTTGAATTTTTCAAGATCCTTGCCCAGGCCAAGGACAGCCGCGGCGAGCTGAACCGGAAGTACGAACAGGCGGTTGAGAAAATGGCCATAGCCAACACCGTTGAGGGAGCAATCGGCGTGAAGGCGGCTGCTTTCTCCGTTGCCGAGGTCCCAAGTATCAGCCTGCGGTCAAAGAACATCATGGGTGTGGTTGTACCTGAGATCGAATCGTCGAAGGTGCGGAAAAGCCTCTCTGACCGTGGGTATGGTGTGCTGGGAACGACTTCAGTCATCGATGATACCGCTGTCGCGTTCGAGGAACTGGTAGAGGCGATCATCCAGAGTGCCGAGATCGAGACTACGATGAAAAAGCTCATCGATGAGATAGAAAGTACAAAACGGCGTGTCAACGCGCTTGAGTTCAAGGTCATCCCCGAGCTCACCGAGGCACGGGACTTCATTAAAATGAGGCTTGACGAGATGGAACGTGAAGAACTGTTCCGTCTGAAGAAGATCAAGGCGCGAAGTGTGGCCTGACCCAAGGATGGTCGTTTACCCATGGCAATCCATAGGATCGATGAAATTGGATTCAGGGGGAAGACCATTCTTCTCCGTCTTGATTTAAACTCACCCATCGACCCTGCATCAAACCAGATCCTGGATGACAAACGGTTCAGGGAACATATTCCGACTATAGATGCCCTGGACACGGCACGGGTGGTCATTGTAACCCACCAGAGCCGTCCGGGAAAGAAGGACTTCACAACGCTTGAAGCCCATGCAGAAAAAATGCAGCAGTTGATCAAGCGTGAAGTCCGGTACATTGACGATATCTTTGGATCAAGTGCCAGGGATGCTGTCAAAGAGTTGAAGGCCGGCGAGGTCCTGATGCTCGAGAATGTCAGGTTCAATGCCGAGGAAAACCTGACCCTGAAACCTGAAGAAGCGAAAAAGACCCATCTTGTCCGAAAACTCGCAAAAATGAGCGATTTTTTTATCAACGATGCTTTCGGGACGGCCCACCGGTCCCAGCCGAGTGTCGTAGGGCTTCCCCTCGTTATGAAGTCTGCATCAGGGCTTCTCATGGGCCGCGAGGTTTCGATACTGTCCAAGGTACTCAAAGATGCACCTCGGCCGGTCACATTCGTCCTTGGTGGAACAAAGGTGGACGATTCGATGGACGTTGCTGAAAACGTCCTGAAAAAGGGGATCGCCGATGAAGTTATGGCCATAGGTGTCGTTGCGAACGTTTTTCTCCAGGCCCAGGCGAAAGATATCGGAACGCCCTCCACCCAGCTCATCCAGCAGCTCGGGTATGCCGGTGAGATCAACCGTGCAAGGGACCTGATATCCGAATTCGGTGACAGAGTCCGAATACCTGCGTCCGTTGCCATTAAACGCGGCAACCAGCGTGAAGAATGCCCTGTCGACGCCATCCCTGATGACTGCCCCGTCCTGGACCTGGGACTCGACTCTGTTACCGATTTCGGGGCCAGGCTCCGGAAGGCCAGGACTGTTGTATTTAATGGTCCTGCAGGTGTTTTCGAGGAAAAGGACTTTGCTACCGGCACATACGAACTTCTCAAGGCGGCCTCCCGGTCAGAATTTTCCGTGATTGGCGGAGGACATACCGCTGCGGTTGTTGAAAAGATGGGGATTGACCGGGAGTTCACCCATATCTCTACGGGCGGTGGGGCCTGTATCGAATTCCTCACCGGGAAGAAGCTCCCTGCCGTTGATGCCTTGGAACGATCAGCTGAACTCTTCCCTTAGTCTTTTTTTGAAACCAAGTCGTTCAGTCAAGGTTCAGCGTCACGGGCTGGCGATTGCCATCCGGCAGGCATTGGGTCAGCGTCAGACAGCCGCGGTCTTCTTTTTGCTGATGAACGCGCCCTGAAGAGATCCTTGGGGTGCTTTCAAAAGACCGAAGTTACGCCCCGGAGAAAAAAAGGGATTACTGTTCCAGGTGCACGGTGTGGTTTCCAATTGCTATTGCTTTTCCAAACCTGATGACTGTTACATTGATGGGGTAGATCCCGGGGTTGAGACCTGAACACGTGGAACAGGTAGGGAGCTGGTACTCGTAGGTCACCGTGTTCGTACCCGGGACCAAATTGAGCGAGATATCCTTTTTCAGCCTGATGTCGCCGTACCTGTCTGATATGCCCTCTATATGGACCGTTACATTTTCCATAGCGGATCCTGATGAAAGGCCTACCTGGAGTTTCATGAGTTCTTTTGAGTGGTACACGTCCTTGTCGGTCTGAAAGGACACGACCGACACCGCACTACCTGATCCAAGGGACCCTCCTGTGGCAAGGAAAATCCCCCCGCCGATAACAACCAGGGCGATGAGAATGACTGCGATAAGCAGGTCCTGACGCATGAAAGTACATATGTGAATGATTTCTTAAGGCCTTACGCTTCGCGATAACACTAAAATGGATGGTGGCAGGGTGGAGCTCATATCAGACCCGGTTAAACCTTGGTATGATGGACGATCTTATCCAGGTGGCACTGGGGAAAAAACCAGCAGATATCGCGTACAAAAACGCCCTTCTTTTTAACAGTTTCACAGGAGAATGGGAAAAAACCGGTTTTTCCTGCTACAAGGGATATATCGCCGGTTTTGGAAATGTTTCTGCAAGGGAAGAGATCGACCTTAAAGGGAGACCGGTTATCCCGGGCCTGATAGATGCGCATGTTCATATAGAGAGTTCATTGCTGCCGCCTTCAGAATATGGCCGGATGGCCGCAAGCCATGGGGTTACGACGGCAATTGCAGACCCCCACGAGATCGCGAATGTCGCTGGGCGTGCAGGGATCAGGTTCATGCTCGAGGATGCCGCGCGCGCAGACATTGATATCTTCTTCATGCTCCCTTCATGCGTCCCTGCAACTCCGTTTGACGAATCCGCAGAACCCCTCACCTCGGAGATGCTCTCGGAGTTCAAGGGAAACGCACGGGTCATCGGACTTGGGGAGATGATGAACATTCCCGGAGTCCTTGGTTGTGAGGATGAAGTGATGAGGAAATTAAGCCTTTTCCCTGTTATTGATGGCCACGCCCCCCTGCTCGGAGGAGAGCCGCTTGATGCCTATATCGCTGCAGGTATACAGAGCGACCACGAGTCGGTAGGGCCTGACGAAGCCTTGTCCAAGCTTCGAAAAGGGATGTTCCTCTATCTCCGGGAGGGATCGACCGAGCATAACATCCATGACCTTACCCCTGTAGTCACAAGCCACTCTGCAAAACGCTGTTGTTTTGCGACTGATGACCGCCATGCCGACCTTCTCGTCAGCAGGGGCACGATTGACGACTGCATCCGTGTCGGGACCGAGTCAGGCCTCGAACTGGAAACTGCCCTGATCATGGCCACGTTGTCAGCCGCAGAACGATTCGGGCTATCAGACCGCGGGGCGATCGCCCCGGGAAGGGTAGCGGATTTCTGCGTCCTGGAGGACACCCGTCAATGCAGGGTCAGGAGCACCTTCCGGAGGGGGAGGCCGGCTCCAGGGCAGAAACAATCAACAATACCCGCTCTGGATTACACCTTCCGGGCAACAGTGCCATCTGCCGGGGATATCCGGATCCCAGGAGCAGGTACTGCGCGGGTGATCGGGCTGTGCGAGGGTCAGATCCTTACCCGGATACTGCAGGTCTATGTGGATGGCAGCGATATCCCCGGGTCTCATCGTGATATCCAGAAAGTCGTAGCCTGTTCCCGTTACTTTCCGGGAAAAGTTTCGGCAGGACTGGTGTCAGGGTTTGGGATGTCCGAAGGCGCGCTCGCATCGAGCATCGGCCATGACTCTCACCATGTCATTGCCACCGGCATTGAAGACCGGGATATCATCCAGGCCATTCGCAAGGTTGTGAGCGCCAGGGGTGGCATGGCGGCTGTTTCAGGGACCACCAGTGAGATGCTGCCCCTGCCTGTTGCCGGCCTCATGTCTGACCGGGATGGGTACGAAGTAGCAGCCTGCCTGACTTCCCTTGATACCCGCGCACGGAGTTGGGGGGCGGTCCCCTCCCCGTTCATGTACCTGTCGTTCCTGTCTCTCACCGTTATCCCTTCGCTGCGAATAACCCCCTCTGGAGTCTTCGATGTCAACGCGTTTTCATTTGTTCCGCTTTTCCTGGATGAGGGCCTGGAATAAAGGTATTCGCGTGCGTTTCACCCCCGGAGAAAAAGCAGGAACAGCAGTCCGATGATAAGTGGCTGGTGGACCAGGTAAATGGCGAGCGAATGCCTTCCTGGAACGGAAAGCACCTGGAATACCGGGAGAGGGTCCATGACAGGATACCTCCGGTTTCCACAGGGATAGAGAACAGATCCGATAAACATCCCTACGAGGAAGATGCCTGCCCAGGGAATGAAAGGGGTATAATCCAGGCTCCAGAACCATTCAGGGTGAATACCGAGCGGGATAAGCCAGGGAGGGCCGTATATTCCTGCTAATGCCGTTCCTGCCAGGAGAAAGCCGGCTCCTGCAATAAGTGTTCCCCTTCCCAGGCGGAAAAAAATGGGACTCAGCATGACGCAGCACCCTATGAGGTGCAGGATACCGAACACGATCACTCCCTCACCCGGGTAGAGCGCCGTAGCAACCGTGATAACGAGCCCGTACGCGAAGATGGTCGCCCCCCTTATAACCGTTTTTTTATCGGCATGTGCCTGTGCCCGGGGATCCTGCGGGCGGCTCAACGATATCTGCACTGAGATGCCTGCAATGGCAAGGAAAAGTGAAGCGGTTGCGACTGCAAGGAGTCTGAACGGACCGGATAAAACCATCAGATCGGCCAGGCCAAAATAGAACAGGTCAAAGGCGGTATGAAACACCACCATCATGATGACAGCACACCCTCGAGCAGCATCGATCTCCCAGTAACGGTCTTTTCCCGGTGTCAGCAGGAGGGTGTGAAGGATTGCACCGGCGGTCAGGTTAACACGCCGGTTTGTCATGGAAAGGCATCACAGTACGGGTATCGTCCCAAAAAAGGTCAATGTGCGTTTCTTGATCACTACCTGGTGTCTTGCCTGAATTGAGAGGGAGATGAACAGGATTAGTACCCCTCCGGACCGGTGCGGCAGGGAACACCCAGGGAATACAGGGGAGCCTCCATACGTTTCCGGGAGATGATCCGCTCCACGTCAGGCCAGGAAACTGAGAACAACCGGTTCCCGACGTGGAGGGTGAGGTCCTGTTTTTCGGGGTAGAGAAGCGGGGAAAGCCACGCCTTTCCAACACGGTCCCCGTCGCCGCTCACGACTGGTGCCGAACCACGTGCACACATGCTGTGCATTTCGTGCGGGGGGAGGTAGCAGACCAGCCCTTCTATCCGGAATACAAGCCCTGAATTACCGCATAACCGAGCTGTGCCCGCTTTTCCCCCGGGTTTAAGGAGTGATTTTCCCATGGTATCACCACTACTATCATGGGTTGTATGACGTATGTATAGGTGGCGTCAGACGCTATAGCGTTGTTTTTTTAGAATAATAAACGAAAATGGGGCTCAGTTGAAATCCTCCATGTCATTAATTTTTATTCACTTCAATATGAAAGATCTTCATAAGCTGCAATTCCGATCATCGGGTTCATCAGAACCTGAAAATGTTATTATTTCAGGTGTCTAACAGATGCCCCGCAGAACGGACAAAAGCGTGCGTTCTGGATAATTTTCTCTCCGCACTGGTGACAGAACCGCACATCGGGGGCACTCCTGATGTCCGGCTGGAGGACGGGTACGTCAGGCCTGAAGCTTCCTCCGCGACGGAACGAGGGTTTTCGTATCTGGACGGAACGGGGCTGGTCACGGGGAACAGTCCTGTGGTTGGCTGCGAAGGTAAGAGAATGATTCATGACCTGTGCGGACTCCGGGGACACGGCCGTGTTACCTGGCATTGTGATAGCGCGATTCGAAGGTGCTCCTGCAGCAGAACCCGCCAGGGGGAGCCATTCCGCCATGTCCGGGGCTTCAATCCCTGCCCTGCCTGAAAATGTCAGCTTCATGGTTTTCTGTTCGTCAGGCAGCGTCTGGACAGCCAGGACAAGGACCGGTTCACCGCGCTCATTTTCCTCAAAAAAACAGTTCTTCAACAAAGGTCGCAGCAATTCACGGGCAAATACCCCGGGTTTCTGCTCATCATGGTCGATCAGGAGGATCCTCTGGTCGGTCAGAATGGCATGGAACCTGAATGATTTGACGACCACGTTATAGGTGACTGTTACAAGCCGTTCCCGGGTGCCGAGGTACAATGCAGGTTCGATAGGTACTCCTATCTCCACGTCAGGGGTTTCATTCATTCTGGTTACTCCTCCCTAGCCCAGAAGGGGTCTGAGCAGCCTGGGTATCTCCGAAGGTCGTGAGGCAACCGGGACTCCCATTTCTTGCAGGCGTTCTATCTTGGAACGTGCATCCCCCTCACCACCTTCCACTATTGCACCGGCATGTCCCATGCGTTTTTCAGGAGGTGCCGATATCCCGGCGATATAGGAAACGATGGGTATATCCGCGATTTTCGCGCCCTCCTCCTCAAGGTTCCCGCCTACTTCCCCGATAAGCACGACTGCCTGGGTCTCTTCATCGCATGAAAACCTCAGAAGGACATCCTCGAATGTCTGGCCGATGACAGGGTCTCCGCCTATGCCTACAACCGTGCTCTGACCCAGTCCTGCCCGGGTAAGTTCAGCAACCACTTCATACGTCAGGGTTCCGCTCCGGGATATTACTCCAATGGGGCCCCTTGAGAAAAGGTGAGCCGGCATGATGCCGAGCTTGATCTCACCGGGTGAAAGGAGTCCGGGGCAGTTTGGACCAATGACATCACACCCTTCGAGTCGGGCATAACTGATCGCCTTCATCGTGTCATGGACCGGAATGAACTCGGTAATCGCAACAACCAGGTCTATTCCAGCCGCTGCAGCCTCCATTATCGAGTCTCCGGCTGCTGATGCAGGGACGAAGAGGACGGACACGGAAGCATCATGGTCCGCGAGCGCTTCCTTCATACTGTTGTAAACGGGAACACCGTGGACTTCCTGGCCTCCTTTTCCCGGGGTTACCCCGGCGACAACACCAGTACCGCCAACTGAGCGGGCGTAATCATTCATCAGGTTGATGTGAAACGCGCCCTGTTTCCCGGTCGCACCGGTGACGATAATCCCTGCATTCCTGTCAGCGTAAATCATGATGCCATCTCCACTGCCGTCCGGACGGCATCCTCCATGGTATCGACCATGACATACCCGCCTCCATCCAGTATGGCCTTCCCCTCCTGTTCGTTCGTGCCGGCAAGCCGCACGATCACCTTCTGCGGGATACCGGCATCGACGATGCCCCGGGCCACCTCGTCACAACGGGTTATTCCACCAAGGAGGTTCACAACGATGACCCTGACACCAGGTTTGGTCGCTACAAGGCGTACCGCTTCCCTGACGCGGTCCTTGTCCGCTCCTCCTCCCACGTCGAGGAAGTTGGCTGCCGAACCATGGTAATGCCCGATGAGGTCAAGGGTCGCCATGGTCAGTCCCGCGCCGTTGCCGATAACCCCGATCGTTCCCTCAAGTTCGACGTACGAGAACCCGTGTGACTGCGCAACACGCTCCCGTTCCGTCAGGTCCCTGTTCACCACGATCCCCTGCCGAGTGAGGGCATTATCGTCGATGATGAGTTTCGCGTCTGCAGCAAAGACGCCTGCCGGAGTTACCACGAGGGGATTGATCTCGGCAAGCACCGCGTCATGCCTGATAAATGCTGAGTATAGGTTCTGGATGACAGGGCCGATCTCCTTACCGACTCCCTGGGTCAGGTCCCGCAGCATGAATGAGGGAACGCGTTCCATTATAAGGGGTATGCGGGCTTTCCTGATACGTTCCGGGTGGTTCCGTGCTGTTTCCTCGATATCCACACCACCTTCGGTGGTGAAGAGTACCAGTGCCTCCTTCGATGACCGGTCGATAAGGACTGCCGTGTACAGCTCCCGTTCGATCTCGAGTGCCTGTTCGACAAGGACCTCAGTCACCGGGATTCCCTTGATGGAACGACTGAACAGTTCCCGTGCCACACCTGTACAACTGCCTTTATCTGCAAACAGGACACCACCGGCCTTGCCGCGGCCCCCGACATCGACCTGGGCCTTGAGCACCACCCTGTCTGATAACTCCGTCATCCTGTCCGCCAGTTCATCGGGTGATCTGATGAGGAATCCTGCCGGGATGGGAATGCCATGCCCGGCCAGGATTTGTTTTGCTTCATATTCGCGCAGTTTCATGGTTCTTCACCTTTTCCGACCAGAGAAAGCCCAAGATTCATCGCCTTGGTGTTCAGTACCTCGGTCCCCTTGGGAACGCTGTCCAGAATGGCCTTTTCAAGGGCATTTACGCTGACTATCCCGGTATGTCCTGCAAGAGCCCCGAGCATGATAATATTGGCCACAATATCCCTTTTCAGGGTATTTTTTGCCTCCATCGTCGCAGGGACCTCGATGCACCTGCATTGGGGACGCGAATGGACGAGTGTCGAGTCGATGAGCATCACAGCCTCTTCAGGAGCCTGGGCACCGTATTTTTCAAAGCCTTCCTGTGACATTATGACATAGATGTCCGGGACCGTCACCTTGGGGAAGAGAATCGGCAGGTCATCAATGATCACCGCACTCATTGAAGCCCCTCCCCGGGCCTCAGGGCCGTAGACCTGGGTCTGTACCGCGAACTTGCCATCGTACATGACCGCCGCCCGTCCAAGAATGACCGCAGAAAGGATGATTCCCTGCCCGCCAAAGCCTGAAAACCTGACCTCGTGTCTCACGGTACCCCTCCCATGTAGGGTCTCTGTCGGCGTGCAAACTCTCCGAGCCGTATCCTGTCAACAGGGACCTTTTCCCCCCTGCTTTCCATGGCAAGAGCCCTGTCCTTCAGGATTGCATGTGTCTTGAGATACTCGATCTGGTCCTGTACCTGTTTGAACTTGTTCCTGCGACCGTAGTTGGTCGGACACTGGGCAAGTGCCTCGATGAAGGAAAGGCCTTTTATCTCGAGACCCGACCTGACC
>CAZGXZ010000027.1:0-19434 GCA_964530035.1 uncultured Methanoregulaceae archaeon | reverse complement strand
ACAGGCTGCCGCTCCCGTCATGGCCGGAGGGGCTGCCGGGGCCGGGATAAGCGCACCGGTGGCCGCAGCCGGGGTTGCCGGAGGGGCCGCACAGGGAGCTCCTGCCGGTGCGCCAGCCGGTGCGGCAGCAGGGGCAGCCCAGCCGGAGGATGTGACCGGAGCGGACCAGGGACAGTCTTCGTCAGGAGGGGAAAACCCGGTCTCATCGGCCCGTGAGGCTGAAAGCATGGCCCAGAAGGTGGATCCTGGACTGGGGCCGGGGGAGGTGGCTGATCCAGCCGGGTCAACGGGTGCCCCGAGCCTCTCGGACATTTCTGGCGGCTTCAGGGAGACCGCAATGGGCGAGCCCGCCCCCTTTGTCGCGAGCGTCGTCCCTGAAAAAGCCGAACCCCTCGTATCCGTCCTGACGGCGTTCTGTATCGGCACCGCCGGGGCGTTCCTGGCGACCTCAGCCCCGCTCTGGTGGACGAACCTGATCACCTACATCAGGAACTTCCTGGGCAACTTCGGGATCGGAAGGGCTGCCATGAAGGAGTCCTCGTACCGGAAGATAACGGCACGGGCACGGCAGCCGGTGGCGGCCGGGATCAGCCTCCTCGAAGTCCTGGTCACCACCGCGGGGGCCGTCCTGTACGCCCTTGCATTCATCGTGGCGAAGAAAGAGGTCTTTTCCCCCGGTGTGTTCGTCATGTTCGTCGTGACGGCCGGCGTGGCGATCACGATCCACGAGGTCGGCCACCGGTACATCGCCATGAAATTCAAGGACGAGGTCGAGATGCAGCTGTGGGACCTCGGCATCATCACGATGTTCGTCACCGGGTACCTGACCGGGGTCGTCTTTGCGAAACCCGCCCGGAACATCGTCATGAACGCACCCTCTCTCTCAAAAGAGCAGATGGGGCGGATCATGCTTGCCGGCCCGATCATCAGTGTCGCAGCCGCGGCCGTCTTCGTACCCTTCCTGTTCCTCGGCGGGGCGTACCAGAAGGCCGCGACCATGAGCATCATGTTCAACCTCCTCGTCGCCACGTACCACATGATGCCGTTCACCCCGATGGACGGGAGGGCCGTGCTCAGGTGGAGCAGCCTTGCCTGGATAGCCGTCTTTGTCCCGATGATGATCGTCTACCTGCTCATGTTCCTGTAAGGAGAGGAGCCTGCCCGGCGAACCAGGCGATATTGACTGGTAACCCTGACGGGCTCATGAATCCTATCTTAACCTTGCAGGATGGTTCAGCGGCTACCCCACGACACATATTTTATCATGAGGGTCACCTACACAGGATAATACCCGGTAAAAGGCCCGGGGTGTGGGGTAAGCCCATCCGGACGGGGGTCACTGTGTGTTAGGCGCTCCGCCAACAACCATCCAGGTCGAGATTTACATCGAGCCGTCGTACTGCACGAACTGCGGCACGTGCGTGGACCTTTGCTCAATGGGCGTCTTTGGGATAAACGGGGATTCAAGGATACTGCCTATTCACTCGGACATCTGTGTCGGGTGCTTCAGGTGCAGGGAGTTCTGCCCTGAAAACGCTATCCAGCCGCGATGGGTGGTACGGGCCTGACGAGGGTCAGGGCACCATCGCTCCGCTCAGGAAAAACACATACCCACCTCTTCCATAGATTTTAATCATTCCATCTCCTTATTGGATAGTATGGTCAGAAGAATGGACGAAGAGACGAAGCACTTCCTGACCTTCGACCACTCGCCGGAGGACAGGGAGTCGCTTCTCAAGCAGGTCGCCGAGGCCGAGGAAAAGAAGCTGTACAACTACACCATCACCATACCCGGTGCCTGGTACGAGATCGAGAACGGGCTCATCAAGGGCTCTGGAAAGGGAAGCAAATAAGCACGGGTTAAACCCTCCTCGGAGACTGCCTTCTTTTACACGGATGCAGGCCAGGGGCGGGACCGCCAACAGGAGGGATATTCCCCTTCTTTTAACTTTAGTCAAGGTCGTGAAAACAGTTCCTCGTTGTATACTTCGTCCCAGACCCCCCGTTCCTGCCAGACCAGGTAATAGTTTTCCAGGGGATGTCCCCGTAACCGGGTGACATTCCGGGCGATATGCCTTAACGGGCCGTTCCCGTCCTTTTCCCTGTGGCCAGCCGGTACTTCCCCTGCGGAACGGTTATCTCGAACCGTGCACCTTTGCCAGGCACACCGGTCTCCTGTATCGTTATCCCTGATATGGCCAGGATCTCCCGTGTAAGGAACAGTCCGAAACCGAAGTTCTTTCCATGGCCCTGCTCGAAAATTTTCTGCTTCTCGCCTACCGGGACACCATCACCGTCATCCTCGTACAGTATGACCAGGGCGTCACCATTCAATGACGAACTGAACCTGATCGTGGAGAGGGACGGCCCTCCATGCCTGAACGCATTGTCAAGGAGGTTGAAGACGACCATCCTGACGAGGGGGTCCGCGTAGACCTCCACCCTGGGATCGATGTCGTTAACCAGAGTAATGTCGTCATGTGGCCGCTCTTTCCAAGTCTCCCCTATAGTCCGGTGGAGGTTGACGTAGACGGGAGAGGTGACGCCGATGTCCTGGTACTCCTTCGTGAACCTGATTATCGTGTCGATCCGCTCCGCGATCTCGCCGAGTTTCCGGAACTTCGGGTCATGTTCCAGGACCGTTGCCTGTTCGGTGCCGACAAGGTCGATGTAGGCGCGAAGGAGGGTCAGCTGGTTGATGATATCGTGCCGGGTGATGCTGCTTAGGATGTTGAGCTTCTTGTTTGCTTCGCGGAGTGCCTCCTCATCGTTTTTCCTGTCGGTGATGTCCCTGATGTAACCCTCAGTCCCGTTATGTTCACCCTTGTCGTTGTACAGCCTCTGCACGTTCATTGAAGCCCAGAACGAAGACCCATCCTTTCTTAGTCCCTTGGTCACCCAATCGGTTACACTTTTATGGGCGTCCAGATAGGCGAGCAGTTTCTGGCGTTCTTCGGGGCTGCGGTAGAAGGTCAGGATAGATACCCCTATCATCTCGTCAGGTGAATCATACCCGAGCATGCGTGCCGCCGAAGGGTTCACTTCCTCCAGGAACCCCTCCCTGTCAGTCCTGAAGTAGGCGTCCTGCAGCGTGTCAAGGACGTTTCTGTACTGCTTCCGGCTTTTTGACAGGTCATCCCCGGTTTTCTGCAGTTCTTCGTAGTTCCTCCGGAGTTCCTCCTCGCTGGCCGCCAGTTCTTCGTATAGCTGCTCGAGGTCGCTGTGCTGGCGTTCCAGTTCCTCCTCCTTTTGTTTCAGCTCTGTGATATCGAGGAAGATCGTTGCGAACTGGCCTTTTTTTGGCGAATAAACAGATATCCTGAAGTGCTTCTGCAACGGCGGGAAGTACGTGTCAAAGGAGGCCGGTTTTCCCGTGAGGGCCACCTGCGAGTAGATCTCAAGGTAGGGCGGTTCCTTTGTCCCGTACAGGTCGGTAGCCGTCCTGCCTGCGGCCTCCTCCTGCTTAATCCCGACATATCGTTCATAGGCCGGGTTGACGGCCAGTACCCGGTAATCGGAGACCCTGCCGTCCTCACCATATACCAGCTCATGGAGGGCCAGGCCCTCCTCCATGTGTTTGAAGAGGCGCTTGAGCCGCTCCTCGCTCCTGGCCAGGCTCCGGCCGGTCTTTGCAAGCGCCTTGTAGTTCCTGTGGAGTTCCTTCTCCGACGCCGTGAGCTGTTCGTAGGCAGCCTGGAGCTCCATGTGATTTCTTTCAAGTTCCTCCCCGGCTTTTTTCCGCAACGAGATATCCAAAGAGAGCACCTGGACACCCCGGAGGTTACCGGACGAATCGTTCAGCCGGCTCAGAAAAGACAGGTACCATGCCTCACCGGCCGGCAGGGTGAGGAAGTCCTCGTACTCAGTGGGGGTGTCCCGGCCTGCCGCATCCTGTATCCGTTCAAGGAAAACCTGCCCGAGGTTGGGGCCGAAGAGGTCTGTGACTGATTTCCCCTGCATTGCAGCGGGGGTGCTCTCCATGCTCCTGGCACCGTGGTCATTGACGAAAAGGAGCGTCCCGTCAGGGCTCCAGAAGAAGAGGCCTATGGCGGCATCGGAGAGGAGTGTCCGGTAGTGTTCCTCCCTCTGGACGAGCTCGGCCTCGATCCGCTTCCTTTCGGTGATCGGCCGCGACGTGACAACAATCCCGTTCACGGCAGGGTCCTCGAGCAGGTTGACCCCGACCGCCTCGACCCATACATACTCTCCATCGGCCCGCCTGATCCGGAACTCTGTCGGGAGCGACGGGTTGGTATTGTCGCAGACCTCGTGGAAGTCGTTCATCACTCTTTCCCGGTCGTCCGGGTGGATGAAATCGAACCCCTTCCTGCCTATGAAGAACCCTGCGGGGTACCCGAGGATCCGCTGGGTGGAAGCCGAGTCGAACATGATGGTCCCCTCGGCGTCGAGGACCCTGGTGATGTCGGAGGCGTTCTGGAAGATCGACCGGTACCGCTCCTCGCTTGCGGCAAGGCGTGCATTTGCTGCGTTCAGCGCCTCGTTCCGTGACCTGATCTCCTCGTCTGCCCGTATCCGCTCCGTGATGTCGCGTATGTTGAAGATGACGATTGTCCGCCTCTTCTGGGGATAGATGTTGAAGGAGATCTCAGCCGGAAAGGTCGTACCGTCCTTTCGCCGGTGTTCCTGGCCGGTGATGCGTTGCATGCCGGTCTGTCCCTCCGGGACCATGCGGGTGTTATCGGCGGTAAGGTCGCTGCAGCGTTTATCCCGGAGTTCCTCCCTTTCATAGCCGTAGAGGCGGCATGCCTGGGGATTTGCGTCGAGGACCCTGGCCGATTCCCTGTCGACTACCATCATCGCCTCAGCCGCCGAGTTGAAAACGTTGTGGTAGCGGCTCTCGCTCGCCCGGAGGGAGGACTCGAGCTTTTTCTGGGCGGTGATGTCCCTGATCGACTCGATGGCCCCTATTATGGTTCCATGGGAGTCGTACAGCGGGGACGCCACGAACCAGAGGTAACCTCCTTTTCCACCGCGAATGAATGGGGTGTATTTCTCGGAAAAGAGCCTGTTACCGTCCTGCGTGATCTTGTCGTAGTACTTATCGGCCCCGGAGGTCCCGGTCAGGATGTAGTCGAGGAGGAGCGGGCGTCGTTCGTTGTAGACATGGAGGGCATACTCGTACTCCCCTTTCCCAATGATCCTGTCTGCCGGGACGCCCGTCATCTGCTCCATCGCCAGGTTCCAGGCGATGACCTTTCCCTGCCGGTCGATGGCGAAGGTGGCGTCGGGGAGGAAGTTGATGATATCGGCGAGGCGCCTCTCCGAGTCCAGCCTGGCCTCGAGCGCCTGTTTTTCACTCACCGCCTTCTCTATCTTGTTGCGGAGCTCCGCGAACTGCGACCTCGGCTCTCCGCCCTTCTGCAGGTAAAAATCAGCCCCGTTCTCGAGCGCCTGGATGACGACCTCCTCGCGGCCCTTCCCGGTGAAGAGGATAAACGGGATATGGCCGTAATTACTCCTGATTTCTTTGAGAAACGCGATGCCGTCTTTTTCCGGCATCTGGTAGTCTGACACGATGGCGTCGTACTGTGTCTCACGGAGCTTATCCATGGCCTCTCTGACCGAGGTACTGGTCTCTATCGTGAAATTGCCGGTGCTTTCAAGGAAAATGGTGGCGATGTCGAGCAGGTCGGGTTCATCATCGACATACAGGACGGAAAGCACGGCAGGGTCGCTCCGGATATGTGTCATGTATCTCGGGGTCGGATATGAAAGCTCCTTTTTTCCCGGTCGTCCAGGTGCAATGCACCGGGTCAACGGGTGACATTACTGCACGGCATAGGTTCATAATACCGGGTTGAACGACTCTAACCAAGGGTAAACGATGCAGCGAAGATGGGATAAACCGAAATCAATACTCTGCCTGGTGATATTAGTCGTAATAATGGCTGTTTTATTGAGCAGTAGTGCCGGTGCTGAAGGTGGTAGTATAATCCTTGACCCCTCCTCCGATTCGTTACCGGACATGATCATTCTTCCACCCCCTGCGCCGGCCCCGGCCGCTCCGGCAGGCACTGACGACTCCTATTCCTGGGATGGAGGCCTCAAGACGATAGAACCGGCACCTGACTCCTACCAGACCGGCATCTTCGCTCCTCCCCCGCCGATTTCCGGGGAAAACCTGCTGTGGAAATGGAACACAAAGGCCAGTCCCAGGTTCAAGCCGGTTGCCACGCCGCAGCCTGAAGTCATGGTCCTCGTCGGGACACCCATCCCTGAGAAACCGAATATAACCATGCCGGCCGGCGGGATCGGCGGCGGAGGTGAACCGGGCGGTTACGGTGGGGGTGGTGACGGCGACTCACCGAACCTCGACAGGGTGTTCCGGACCCCTGATATCAGGCTGACACCGGTCACCAACGTCACCCCTGGCATCAACATGACCATTCCCACGCCATTGGCAACGCTCCCCATACCGTCCGACACCCCGCCGGAGCAGATCGGTGGTGGTGACAGGATACCTCCCGGGGACAACCTCGGGAACCGGCTGAACGAGGCCAGGGAACAGGGTTCAACCCTGTCCCAGCCGGGAAAACCCGATGCCGCAGAGCTCGCGAGGGCACAGCAGAACAGCGAGGCCGCGTCAGTCCTGGCCGGCTTCAGGTCGGTGGCGGTAGGGAAGGCCCTTCCAGCCGCAACGACGATGATACCACCACAGAAAGCAGGGCTGCTCGCTCTTGCCATCACCGTCACACTGAGCGCTCTCGGGGCCCTCTTCGAACAGCGGTCCCCGAAACGGTGGAGCAAGACCGTCGAATACAGCCGTAATTTCCTCGGGAACTACGGTATCGGCGTTGCCGGGACGAACGAGTCGAAGCTGCGGAAGACCACGGTGACCCCGGGGCAGCCGGTGTTCCTGGGGCTGAGCCGTGCAGAGGTCATGGTCGTGCTCGTCGGGGCGGTTGCGTACGGCCTTGCGTTCCTGGTCGCGAAAAAGGAGTGGATGGCCCCGGGACTGTTCCTCATGTACATCGTGAGCGCCGGGGTCGCGATCACCATCCACGAGGTCGGCCACCGGTACATCGCGAAGAAGTACAAGGACGAGGTGGAGCTGAAACTCTGGGATATCGGCATACTCACGATGTTTTTAACCGGGCTCATCACCGGGATCGTCTTTGCCAAGCCCTCGAAGAACGTCATCGCCTCAGCGGCGACGATCCCGAAGGAGCAGATGGGGAAGATCATGCTGGCCGGGCCGGTGATCAGCGTGCTCGCGAGCCTGGTCTTCGTACCGTTCATCTTCCTCGGCGGGGTGTACCAGGTCGCGGCGTCCATGAGCATCATGTTCAACCTGATCGTGGGCACCTACCACCTCATGCCCTTCACCCCGATGGACGGCAGGTCGATTTTAAGGTGGAACGGCGTGCTCTGGTTTGTCATCTTCGTCCCGCTGGTCGTCGCCTACTTCTTCCTGTTCATGGGGTAAGGGCGGAAACGCCCTTTTTTCCACAGACCCGGTCCATGACCGGAGGGTTCCCGCCTGCCATCCGGCAGGACGCATCTCTATTCCAGCACGCTTTTATAAAAACGGGATAAAAACCGTCCCTTGTACTTCCCACCTTACAGGAGACCCACCTTGACGCGGAAAACCCTCATGATAACCGTATTCCTCGCGGCACTCGCCGTCCTTACCATGGCGGGAGCCGCCGACCGCCTCCCGAACCAGACCGCCGAAAACCAGGTCTTTTCCATGGCATCAGCCATCGAGGCGACGGGGTCGTACTCCGGTTCCCAGGCGCTGCAGTGGACGACGGGCTTCGACCCGGCCCCGGGCGGTGGGTCGGACCTCTACGTGTACACCAGCAGTGATGAGTCCTTTTACCCGATGTCAGGGGAGGACTATGCCCAGTTCAGCCAGAACCTTGCACATGCCGGGGGCTCTGACGAATCGTTCCCCCTGGTGTTCGATGACGGGGAGGGCGGGACCATCACCATGGTGTTCCTGACGGGCCTCACTGTCCCGAAGGCCAGCCTCGGCCTCATAGCCCTCGACTCGTCCTGCGGCACGGCGACCTTCGAAGAGATGGGTGAGTTCCTCACGGGAGGCGGCCCCACCAGGGTTATCGCAAGCCACGGCGGACTCCACACCGGCATCCTCGACCCCAACGAGGTCCGTGCGACCACCGCCTACTCCGAGATGACCGAGACAAACGGGGGTTACATCTCCGAGACGAAGACTTTCGACCCTGACACCCGGAACAAGGCGGCCGGGCTGTTCAACGTCGAATCAACGAAGACGTTCACCTATGCAACCGACGCGGACACCGGGAGCGTCGCCCAGACTGCAGAGATGATCGCGACCGACAACATGGGATCTCCCACTGCGACCGCCGACGTGGTCGCCTGCCCGTTCGGACCGTCGGAGAGCGAGGTCTACCCTGCGTTCTGCAACGTGGTGTATGCGAAGTCGATGAGCCAGGGGGTGACCTCGGCGGCCCAGTCGTCGTCCGCACAGGTCCGGATGGTCGCGGCAAGTGCTGATACCCCCGCAGAGCTGAACTACAACTTCGACGTGAAACCGGACGCTTCATCCGGGGCGGGGTATGCGATGGGTACCTTCGGGACGGAGTTCGGAGGCTCGATCAGGGAAGGCCGTGAGGGAGGCACCGCTCCGTCCGCGACGCTGGTCTATACCGATAAGGCGACGGTTGCCGGGATGGTCGCGAAGCTCTCGAAGCAGTACGCCTCGAAGTCAGGCTTCTCCCTTTGATCCTTTTTAAGAGGGGGGTTATTGGCATTCCTTCTTCCCTTCACCGCCCGGCCAGGGCCCGTCCCTGCCCCAGGGAGCGGGAAAGGAGTGGTGCGTGAGAAAAACAGGGGACCTACGAGGGCTTTCTTCCCATGAACACGACGAATATCCTGTTCTTGTAAATGACATCGACGTCCGAGAAGCCACACTCCCTGAGCCAGGAGAGCTGTCCGTCAAGGTGCCAGTTCAGGTCGAAGGTGTCCCGACGTTTTTTGATGAGTTTCAGTTCCTCAGCGGGAAGGGCCCCTTTTGCAAGGAAGCCGTCCCAGTACTGCCGGTACTGCTCCTCGAGCCACGGGCTCTCCGCGAGGACCTGGTCGGCGTTCACGAAGACCCCGCCCGGGTTGAGGGCTGTAAAGACCCTTCCGTAGAGGGCCCGTTTTTCTTCATGGGGGAGGTGGTGGATGGAGAGGGCCGATATGACCATGTCGTACGTGCCCGGGAGGCCGGACGTGCTGTAGTCCGCGGTGACGTAGGTGACGTTCCGGTTGCCGGCGAACCTCTGCCTGGCGACCGCGAGCATCCCCTCGGACACGTCGAGGAGGGTGACGGAGGCCTCAGGGTAGCGTTCCAGGACGAGCGCCGCAAGGAGCCCGGTCCCGGCCCCGATGTCGAGGACGGAAGGCGCTGTGCCGTCGTGGATGGCCGCCCAGGCCGCCGCCTGGTAGAACTCGTCCATCGAGGGGATGATATACTTCCGCTGGTCGTCGAACCGGGAGGCGAGGGCGTCAAAGGCTGTTTTCAACAGGTCCATGGTATCCGGTCACTCTGTACCTGTGGCGCTGCCGGGGTGAAAGCGGTTGCTGTGGGCTGCTGATGACAGGGGGTGTATCTGTCGGCAGGGCTGTCGGAAAAAGGGCAGTCCCTGGAATGAAAACGAGAAAACAAGGCACTGTAGAAATCCTGTGATCGGAATTGCAGCTGATGGGAGATCTCTAATAACTGCGTGAAAAAAAAATATCCGAAGAGGGGAATTTCCCAGAGCCAAAAAGGCTCAATTTTAACGAATAATTCTTCCTTGCTTGACATGATTGCCAGGTAACCTGCATGATCGGAAAAACGAGACCTGATATTTCTCCAATCTTTCAGAATGTTTCCAGACCCGGCCGAATTACCAGGAGTATCAATATTCCTGGTATCCCCTACCCATCAACCCTTCAGTGGGGGCTTTGCCCCCACACCCCCGGAAAGATACACCGCCGCCCCCGAAGGGCGCCCCGGCGGCGGTCTCACGGCCTTTCCTTCCTATTTCGATCTGAAAAAAAACCCGCTGAAGACAAAAAGACCCCACAAGCCATACCACAAACAACCCTGGTGAGGGAATCGACAACGGCTTGCCCTGGCTATCGTATGCAGGGGGTTTGGGGGGCGGCAGCCACCTGTTCTTTGAGGATGTTATGAACTGTTCTTGCGTTCCCGGTTTAATTCCTCATCTTCAATGATTGCACTTTCATACCCGGAACCGGGCAATGTTTTCGTTATCACTCCAAAAAGCAACTCGTAGTCCACCCTGAAGTATCCATGGGCCACGATATCCAGAAGCCCGGCAAGTCTCTTCCCCGCACCATGGGGGTACTATGATTTCAACTCATCAGGCAGGTTTTTGGAAGCCTCGCCGAGTCCCTCAAAATTACATAACCCGGCATCCGGTTTCTTCTGGTCTTCGGGAAATGCTTCATAGGACAATCCCCCTGGTATAGTCCTAGATGGCTCCACCTGCGTCCCGTATGTCGGTAAGGAGATGAAGTGATGTCCTATGCATAGCGAACCTCGTTCAATATCGTTTTTTTCAACTGTTCCTTTATGGCACTCTCCATGACAAGGTCTACTTTTCTCCCAAAAAGGTCCTCCAGATAGGATTTACAGTCCATGAAATGCTCCAAGGTTTTTTGATCTTTTTGAAAGGCAACAAGGACATCTATATCGCTATCGGGCTGTTCTTCTCCCCTGATATAAGAACCGAATATGCCGATCCTGGCCACTCCGAATCTCTTTTGGAGCACCGGTGCGTGTTCGCGAAGCAAGGCCAGGGCATCCATGTTCTGGTTCTATGGTGTCTTTCCATATCATCGTACGGTAAAGATGTCTGACTGGCCGTCATGAACAACAGGCAGGGGTCATGGCCAGGGAATACTGGACGAACATCATCGTTCGTCCTGTGAACGTTTCAGCACCGAGAGAATGATTTCGGCACACTCCCGGACAGCCCGGCGTGACCCGGGAGAAAGGCCTGGTGACGGTGCGATATTTACTGGCTGGACCCCGATGATAAAAACATCCGCACCGGTCTCCTCCCGGAGGTACTCCATGAGGACCTCAAGCGAAATCTTGTGAACCCCCATCCTGACCTGGGACACATCTCCCGTTTCTATGATCCTGAAACGGCCCTGTTCCGCCCCCCAGTCAGCGGCATCAAGAACGATGATGACAGACGGGGCAGGACGCCGGATAACCCCCGTGTAATCCTCCGGGGTATTCCCTGCATCGACAGCATGGGGCACAGCCTCTTTCAGAAGGTCGAGAAGCGCGGGACCGATGCCGTCATCGCCCAGCATCCGGTTGCCGACACCGACAAACACGATCCGGCCGGGATCAACGTTGCCAATCCTCGTGGAGAGTAACGTCTGGAAATCTTCCGGCACCGACGTGTCCGTGGAGAAAGAGTCCGGGATTTTTTCATCCTCCTTTCATCAGGAATACCATTTCCGCGATATAATGGAGGGAAGCGGACACCAAGCCCGGGAACAGGCCGATGATGACGCAGAGCGAGGCCAGGACCACGATCGGGACCAGCATGTACGCCGGCGGATCCTTCACGTCGGTGAGGTCGCCCTTCGGCTTCCCGAGGAAGATCACGATAAATGCGTGTACAAGGCAGATGAAGGTCAGGATGCTCGTGGCCCACCCGAAAATGGAGAACATGGTGAAGCCCTGCCCCGCTATGGTGAACAGGACGGGGAAGCCCGCCTCTACCGAGCCCTCGTAGATGGCCTCCTTGCTGAGAAAACCGTTGAGGGACGGCAGGCCCGACATGGCGAGCGAAGCTGTCAGGAAGCATATCCCCGTGACCGGCATCTTCTTGAGGAGGCCGCCCATCTTGTGGATCTGCCGCGTGTTCACCCGCAGCAGCAGCGCACCGGTGATAAGGAACAGGCAGCCCTTGAACAGCATGTGGTTCATGACGTGGAACAGCGCCCCGTAGATCCCCATGGGGACTGCAAAGCCGAAGCCCATGACGATATAGCCCATCTGGCTGACGCTGTGGTACGCGAGCAGCCGCTTGATATTCATGGACAGCAGGGCCATGATCACCCCGGCGAACATGTTGAGCACGCCCAGGCCGGCGACGATCAGCACGAGCGTGGAGGCCCCGGATACCAGGAAGAACGGGTACATCGCCTTGACCATCGCGATGACGCTGGCCTTGATCAGGATTCCCGACATCGTTGCACTGATCGGTGCGGGAGCATCGGCATGGGCCGGAGGGAGCCAGATGATCCCAAGCGGCAGAAGTCCTGCCTTTGTCCCAAAGCCGAACAGGAAGAGGAGTGCGAGCAAAAACGTGTCCCCTGGAGGCAGCCGGGAGATGTCCATGAACCTGAGGTCCAGCGTCCCGGTGCTGCCGTACAGGATGAATGAACCGTAGATCACCAGGATTACTTCGACGATGCTGAGGGCAAGGTAGATATACGTGGCTTTTATCGCCTTTTTTGTCTTCCCGAACAGGATGAGGACGGCACTTGTCACGGTCGCTGCTTCAAGGAACACCAGCATGACCAGCACGTTATAGGTGCAGGCCATGCCGCACATCGTGCCGGCAAGGACAAAGTAAAGAATGAAGAAGGTCGCATCAAAATGGTTGTCCCTGCGATAGATGAGCGAATAAACCAGCACCAGCACTCCGAGGAAGGCAACGAGACATGAGATGAATGCCCCGGGGGCGTCAAGGACGATCGGCCCGACTGCTGCCGGGCTGACCATCCCACCCTCCAGTGCAATGAAATAGGCGAGGTTCATCACAAGGAGAAAAGCCATGAGGCCTATGATCAGGCCCCGCTGGATTTTCTCCGGGAACCCCCGTGCCAGGGAGATGAGGAGCCCTCCGGCAATGGGGAGGAGGACCGGGACGAGGGCATAGTAATCAGGCATTTCTAACCTTCCGTACCAGGCGGGAGACTCCCGGGCGGTGACCGGCAATCCTCGTGGAAGCACCCACAGTAAGCTCCATCATGGTGTATTCCGGGAGGGAAATCACCGGATACCTGCATTTCACCCTGGAGGGACCTTCCTGTCATGGTCAGAACATCCTCATCGCCCTGAGAATTCCATCCACGATAGCCTCGGGTTTTGGCGGGCATCCCGGGATCCGTACGTCAACCGGGAGGATGTTTTCGACAGGGCCGGCAATGGAGTAGTTCTCGTCATCGACAAATACCCCTCCCGAACAGCTGCAGGCCCCCATGGCGATGACCCGTTTGGGGGTCGGTGTCTGGGCATAGATCCGTTCAAGAAACGGTTTCGTATGAAGGGGTACCGGACCGGTGACCAGCAGGATGTCTGCAAAACGGGGGGATGCGACCAGTTTTATGCCCAGGCGCTCAAGGTCGTACCGCGGGCCGAAACAGGCTACTATTTCGAGGTCACACCCGTTGCAGCCCCCGGCGTGCGCATGGTACACCCACGGGGATTTTTTTATGAAGGTGCCTGCAAGACTCATACAAACTTCCTCGGGTAGGTATTCCATTCCAGGCTGTACTTCTGCCGGCAGGAGATGCATGCGGTCAGGTAGAGTTCAAGGTCCTTCCTCACCACCTCAGCGGTTTCGGGCTTAAGACGGTCAAGCATCCGGCCTGCAATCACCTGCAGGAATTTTTCGGTGACCGGCATCTCTGCCCCGCAGACCCGGCAGTGCTGCAGGGGCAGGACGGTATCGACCGTCATCTGGTGCGTCCCCCGTTCATGGGAGAGGCTGAGTGCTATCGCAAACTGGTCTGACACGGACAAATCAAGATCAGGGTCATCCAGACACAGGCTGCACGGATCGGTAATGTCAGGACCCCCGGAAGGGATCACCGCCGGGCCATCTCCGGTACCGGCAGTCCCAAAAAAGAGGTCGAGTGCCTTTTCCGGACAGACGTCAGCACACCGTGCACAAAAGAGGCACCTGAGGCTGTCTATCGATATGGTGCGGAAGCCCTCATGGTCCGTGACGCTCGTTGCCCCGCTTGAGCACCGCTCATTGCATGCGCCGCATCCTGTACATTTGACAGCATCGCGCCTGGGCAGTCCCCGGGACCGGTATGCGACAAAACCGAATGATTTGCGGACTGTTACCGGCTTTTTAAAGAGCCTTGAGGCAAGGCCCCCGAATACCCGGACCTTCGTAATCCGTTTCATGCCACGTACCTCCCTGCCGCGGCCCAGGTCACGGCAATCACGGAGAGGACCAGCGGCACCCTGAGCAACCACCAGGTTGCCTGATCGATCCTGAACCGCCCGAACAGGGAGTGGACAACCGCGATGAGGACCGTCGTGACAGTGACCCCTGTAAAAAAGACCACCCAGGCCATGATCCCGGATGAAGGCACCCACAGGAACAGGTCGGCAAACAGTGCGACCAGGACAAAGACCAGCATCAGCCTGGTGACTTCGAGGAACCCCAGCAGCTTCCCGCTGTATTCCGTGGTCAGGCCGCTCACGATCTCGGCTTCCGCATCGGATATGTCAAACGGTTTGATGTGCAGTTTCACGAGGATCGAGAGAAAGACGACTATTGCTGCAAACGGGTTCAGGAGGAGGTTGAACCCCATCATCTCGCTGACGGAAAGGGTGTTGTACGAGATGGCAAGGGCAAACGTGCCGAGCATGAAGGGGAGCTCGTTGGTGAGCATCAGTTCGATCTCCCTCACCCCTCCGATCACGGCAAACAGTGACCCGCTCGTGACTCCTCCGACAATGATGCACAGGATCTCGCCCATCAGGAGGTAAACCAGGACCACCAGGCCGAATGAATAGTCAAACGCGATCCCGGCGATGGGTATGAAAAAGGTCGCGGACACGACACAGGCAAGTGCCATGACAGGACCGACTATGAAAAGCAAGCTTGCCTTATCTGGAATAAAGGTGTCTTTCGAGAAGAGCTTGAGGATATCATAGAGCGGCTGGAAGATTTTCGTCCGGTTGATATCCTGCCAGGCCGGGGGAACGGAAACCAACGGACCCCTGCGGGACTGGATCCGGGCGGTGAGTTTTCGGAGCAGGAACAGGAGAAGTATCCCCGCACAAAACGCAATGAGAGGGTTTATCCAGAATATTCCTGTCATGGTCCTCCTCCGCTAGCTGGTATCATTCTGTTTTTCGTGGGCTGACGGTCGTCACACGGTCTGTACAGGAGAAACAGGGATCGACACTGCCGATGATCACCGGCACGTCCCCGATGGTGCTGCCCTTGATCAGGTTCAGCATGATCCTGACGTTCGGGAAGGTGGGAACCCTGAGGCGGACAAAGTCCGGGGTGTTTGTGCCGTTTGAAGCGACATGGTAGATAAGTTCGCCCCTCGGGGGCTCTGTCCTTGAGAACCCCTCGCCACAGGGCAGTTCATGCACCACCGGGACCGTTTCTGACGGGGATGAGCGTATCACGTCGCAGCACTGCTCACAGATATGCAGGGACATGAGGACTTCCCGCATCCGTACCCGCATCCGTGCAAAACAGTCACACCCGTTCTCAGTAACCACGTCCCAGTCCACCTCCTCATACGCCGCATACGGCAGGTTTTTCCGGGTATCGACAGAGAGCCCGCTTCCCCGGGCGATCGGTCCCAATGCACCGAACTTCCGGGCCACTTCCGGGGCAAGGGTTCCGGTCTTGTGAAGCCTGCCGGTGAAGACATCGTTTGCCAGGAACTGGTCAAAGTATTCGGGCACTTCTTTTTTGAGGTTCTGCAGTTTTGAAAGGATGATGTCTGCATGGACCGGAGTGACATCGTTCCTGATGCCCCCGAGGGTGATGAGACCATGGCTGATCCGCTGGCCCGATATGATTTCCAGGCCGTCAAGGATATCTTCGCGTATCCGGACCGCATGCATCAGCATGGTCTTAAACCCGGCCAGGTCGCCCATCAGGCCGATGGCAAGGAGATGGCTCTTCATCCGTTCCATCTCCCCGAGCAGTGTCCGTACGTGGCGGGCCTTCCTTGAAACCGCGATACCTCCGATCTCTTCCACCGCCTGGGAGAAGCACATGGTGTGATGGACATTACAGAACCCGCATATCCGCTCTGCCAGGAACAGGTCCTTGTAGTAGTCGCGCCGCTCCATGAGCTTGATGACGCTCCTGTGGTTGAACCCGAGCTTGAGGTCGGCATCCCTGACGATCTCATCACCGACGGACATCTTCAGGTAATTGCTCTCGATCAGGGCAGGGTGGTATGGCCCGTACGGGACCAGGTAATGGGGTTGGGTTAAGTTGTTGTGGTGGGGGGGGTGGGCCGTGGGGCCGGTGTCAATTCTCTCGCTCTGGGAGTCCTGCTGCGGGTGGGAACTGGCATACATGTCCTCCCAGTTGAGGGGCAGCCAGAGGTGCCGGGGATCAGGATGGTTCTTCACATCCACACCCAGAAACTCGATCATTTCTCTCTCCGCCCAGTCCGCCTGGGTCGTGATCGGCGTCACAGACTCGATGACCGGTTTTTTCCGGTTTACAAACGTCCGGAGTGCCAGGTTCCGGCCGGGGATCTCGTCATCGAACGTGAAATAATAGTCTATCCTGATCCCGGGGACACCCATGTCAACCGCGGAGGCATACATCATCCGTGCCCCCCTGTCCAGGAGCGATGAGACCTCGGCAGGGATGGTATCCGCAGTGACCTCGGTGACCTCAAGCGAGGGCCTTTTTTCACTCATTGTCAACGCTCCCGAACGGCGATTCAGGTGTGTATATCTCGTCCCTGGCAAGGTAGAGCTCGCTTGCCCCGCAATTGAAGTTCTCGTCGATGTTCCGGTACTCGGGGATCAGGGTAGGGATGATCACCGAGAAAAAAACATAGAACGTCACCAGCGAGGCAAGCTCTGCAAACAGGAAAAGCAGCATGGGTGAACCTTTCAGCTCGGGCAGGAATACAGCCCCGACAACACTGATCACAAGGATGACCATCGTGACGACGAAATACGGCTTCATATCCGGGTACTCTCCCATTTTGCGATGATGGCGTCAACCGGTGCCGTCCTCAGGAACCGCATCCCGAATTCGTCCGGGCCGGTCCCGCGGGAAAGGGCAAGGAGTTCTGCCAGGTGGATAATCGGGATCCCGAACTCGTACCCGATCTCCTTTTTCAATACCTGGATTGCCCGTTCAAACTGGTCATAGCAGCCGGAACAGACGAGCACGAGGGCATCCACGTCCAGGGCTTTGATTGCGTCAAACTTTGTTTTTGCGCGTTCATAGGTTGCAAACTGCCGGTCTGCAAGGTTTGCCTGGAGGCCGCAGCACATCTGCTCCGCTTCGTAGTGGACAACCTCATCAACGAGGACCTGGGTCAGTTCGGAAAAATACCTGACAAGCCTCCCGTCTTCAAATATCCGCATGTGGCAGCCTGGGTGGAGGGCTACCCGAAGGGGAATTTTCCTTGATTCACGCCTGATGCGTTCTATTCCAACCTCCTCGTACAGGGCCTCGAGGAGGTGCCTGACCCTGATAGAGGCATTGTAGTGGTTGTGGGTGCTGGCCAGGTATTCGTTTATTTCATTTAATTTCTCCGGGTCCTCTTTGAGAATCTTGTTCGCCTCGTACAGGGTGACGTAGCAGCCATTGCAGGAGGCCAGGACGTCGCGTCCGTCACCCTCAGCCTGGAGCAGGTTGTATGATGCCAGGGTGAGCCAGACCCGTTCATCCACGGATTTCCAGACCCCGGCCCGCGGACAACAGGTGGCTTTTCTGAGATACGCAAGGTCGACCCCGAGTTGTGGCAGCGTGTGCATGATGGCGGATTCGGCCCATGGCATCTTGACCGGCATCACGCAGCCCAGGAAGAAGGAGTACCTGGATTTTGCTGCAGCAGTATCTTTTGATGAATCCGGGTGGTCCGCCATTTAATACACGTACTCCATGGTACCGAGATCGAGCCCGATTTTCCTGTCAACCTTCATGGCCTTGATCAGGGTCTGGATGTCCTGTACCGCCTCCGGGTACCCGTGGGCCGTGGGCGGGACCGGGTCAAGCCCGGACCTGCGCCTGTACTCCTTTGTCTCATCGGTGAGGGGATAGAGGAGACCGACTGAGAAATGCCTGATCAGCTGTGGCTTTACCGACACGGGAACCGGTAGCTTGACCGGGCGTCGCCACGGGTGTATATCAGTCATTCCAGCACTTTGTTCAGGTTACGGGCTTCTGCCCGGGGCACCAGCTGTATCGCCCTGGCTGAACAGACCTTGATACAGCTGGGGTCTCCCTTGCAGAGGTCGCACTTGGTCATCGCCTTCAGGCCCCGCTGCATCTGGGGCACCGAGATCGGACACGCCCAGGTACATGCCCTGCAGCCTATGCAGCGCATCTTGTCAATAGTGACGATCCCGGTGCCGGGATCCTTGGAAATAGCACTGACCGGGCAGGCTGCAAGGCACATCGGGTCCGTGCAGTGATGGCAGTGAATCCGCACAAACCCGTTATCCGGGCCGCGGATCACCCTGCAGAGCGAAAGGTCGTAGTTGTACGTATTGAAATTCTTAAAGGAACATGCGGTCATGCACTGCCTGCAACCGGTGCAACGGTCAGGATTATGGAGAATGACCATGGTATCGGAGCTGGCAGGAGGAAGGTCCGGGGTTGTCGGCGGAATATCTCCCATCCCTGCAGGAGCTGTATTTACGGAGGAGATTGCATCGAGACCGGTCATCCTCATGGCACTCATGGATCGGTTCTTACTCTATGCAGGAAACGCTGTCCTCCAATAAAAAGGTAAGGTTATGGGCCTGCCTGCCTGATAACGCCAGAATCCGATGAGTTCAGTTCGGAAAGGAAGGGACCGGAGGTACGGGGGACTTTCTGATGCGTATCGGGGACAGCGGTCCCGGGTCCTGCGGATCCTGGAGGAATTTCGACCACCCTGCCGGGGCGGGAAAGGCTCATATAAAGGTGCTCTCTACTACTCATCATCACCCTGCCGGCTGGCCCGGGAGGGGAGCTGATGGGAATGAGACCGTATCTCCTGATTATCCTGACCGCAGGTCTTGTGCTGGCCTGCCTTTTGCCTGTTTCCGTGACCGCAGAGTCTGCAGGGAACCTCCTTGCCAAGGGAAATGAACTCCTCGACCAGGGGAAGTACCAGGAGGCCATCCTTGCCTTCAACGGTTCGATCGCCGCCGACCCGAAGCAGGCGAGGGCCTGGGCCGGGATAGGCTTCGCCTACAACGGGATGAAGGAGTATGAAAGTGCCCTCCCCGCCTTCGACACCGCCCTGTCGATCAGCCCCAACTACGGCAAGGCCATGTACGAGAAGGGTAACGCCCTGTACGGGCTCAAGAGGTACGACGAGGCGATCACGGCCTACGACGAGGCGGTGAAGATCTACCCCGAGTATGCCTATCTTGCCTATTACGGCAAGGCGAAGGCACTCCAGGGACTCGGGAAGTACAACGACGCCCTGACATTCTACGACAAGGCGCTT
>CAZGXZ010000026.1:0-19823 GCA_964530035.1 uncultured Methanoregulaceae archaeon | reverse complement strand
GTGCCTTTTTCAGGAGTGCAGCAAGGACCTGAGAGTTCCTGATGATGCCTGCCGGCCTTGTCCCGCAGGTCTCAGCGGTCTGCCAGGGATCATGGCGTGTCACTTCGTTCGCCTCCCTTCACCTGGCGTCCCTTGGGTTCGAGCAGGGTCGGGTCGGGGACCGGTTGTTCCTTCCAGTCGTGTGCTTCCAGGTGGGCCCATATCTCGTCCTTGAATGTCAGAGGTACATCGGCCGGGTTCCTGATGAACAGGTGGATATCCTCCGGCAGGATCCCGTACAACCGTCTGTACAGGTCGATGTAATGCGTACACTTGATGGATCTCCCGCGGGTCGTGTCATTCGGCCTCATGGAGAGTTTTGCGACCAGGACCATCGCCTCCTCAGCGGTCTCAGCCGCGACAAAGAGGTGTTCCGGGACCGGCCCGGTGAAGACCTCCTTACCGGTACGGGCGTCGTTCACCTTCCAGTCATCGGGATGGTCGGCCCGCCCGAGGAGCATGCGCCGGTACTTCGATCCATGCGGTCCGACGATCACCGGTATACCGAGCCGCCAGAAACCGCTTGCAATCGCCGCAGCTTTCTGAGACATCGCGCCCCAGGCCACACCGACCGCTCCCACCCGGTTATGGACGTAATCTGCAATCTCCTCGTAGTTGCCATCAAGTTCCCGCTTTGCAAAGATTGCTGCGATCTTGATCGCCGCTCCGGAGATATGCGCGTTGGAGACGCATGAACCAACGTTGAGGACCCCGCCGGCTTCAAACCTCCCTGAAAACTCCTCATAGAGGGTTTTTCCCTCCTCATTCCTGTACAGTCCCGCAGTAATCGCGGCACAGCCCGAGGTGCAGACGATGAAACGCCGGCGTGCGAACTCCCGGCACATGGCTGCCAGTTCCGACCCTCCCCTGGGAAAATTGGAACACCCCACAAAGGCGACGATGCCAGGGATCTCTCCAAGGACGATGGGACCTCCGACCTCGCGTATCTCAACATCGGAGATCGCCCCCCTCCCTGAGCGGACGCTGAACTTTTCGTCCCTGACCCGTTCACCGGACGCAGATATTATGAAGGAGTGCAGTGGAAGCCCTCGCGGGCATGCCGACTCGCAACGCCCGCAGCCGATACAGAGGTCATAGAGAGAGGCAAGGGCCCCGGTATTGCCCGTCCCAGCCTCCCGGATGACCTCGACGAGCGGCAGTTCCACGGGGCATGCCCGCTGGCAGAAGGAGCAATGGGTGCACTTCCCCGCAGCGGCTGCTACCTCCTCACACGGGGGTATGGCTGTAACGCCTTTTCTCCTCTCAAAAATATATTTTGCTGTTTTTACTGCCACTTCTCCGACGAGGTCCGGGTCATGCAGGAACACTCCGGGAACCCTTCCTGATACAAGGTCTTCGACGATCTCATCGGCAGGGTCTCCCGTCCGGTCAGGGAGTCCGAGAGCGTTTTTATCGCTGGTGGCGATGACAGGTGCCCGGACCGCACGGCACTCATCAGGGAGGTCGGTCCTGACGCACTGCTCGTCGACCACGACAACTGATGGTATGCCGCTCCGGATATATCTGAGCTGCCACGAGATCGGGCCGATGATCTTGGCTTTTTCACTGTAACGCGTCAGGTCGAGAGCCGTGCAGCAAATCCCGGTGACTTCGATGGATTCCGAGAGGTCATTCTTCCGTGCATACTCAAGGATCCCGACTGAAGGGACCACGTTGTGGCCGACAACCAGTATGACGGGCTTGTTCGTATCGACCGATGCCATGCCGAGATCGACCAGGGGTGCATCGGCGTCGGCCCTGGGAAACGGGTACGATGATACCTGGGTGATGTCAGCGATTTCCATCCCAAGATGGTCGACCATGCCTGCATGGAATACCTTTGACTCGAGGTCAAGGCAATTGCCTTCCTGGCCGGTATGGGTTGCAGCAAGCAGCTGGGTGATCTGGTTTTCTGCGTACCGCAGGGCACGGTCCAGGTCCCCGACGGTCCGAGGTGTAAAACCACATACCAGGCGGGTAATGGGCGCAGTTATATCTATCTGGGTGCCGCCTGTATCAAGCGGGTGACCTTCCCCGAACCGGGAAACCACATGGTCCAGGATCTCCCTTGCATGTCCGGTGTGTGTCGCGGCACCGATGCAGCACGCAAGGAGGACGATACGGGACTGCTGCGCATCCATGGTGATTCCGCATGCACCCTTCCGTCCGCCTGAAAGGTCGCACTTCCCGAATGTACATAGACAGCAGAGCTCGCAAAAAGGCATGTAAAAAGGCCTGTACCGGGAGAGCAGTCTATGGTCCCACCTTCTGAGTGTTCCTAGGCCAGGCATGGGCATCGGCCCGCGGGGAACGGCAGGAGTGAGGCCTCTGATGGATCCAATCGTTACGCGCAGGTCCTTAATCCTTGCAGCATCGGTTTCCACCTCCTGAACTTCAAGATAAACAGTATTCCTGTCCAGTAGAACCACGACCCGCTTTTGCCATCATAACGTACCAAGGAGACCATCTAAAGGTTTCCTTCCGGGATGACCCGCTACCCCCGGCAGGTGCGCGTAAAGATGGATAAAAAAATTACAGAAGCCCCCTTCCCGATTCAGAGATAGCCGGCCCGTTGCATGAGTTCATGGACCGACCTGGCCGCCGGCGTATCCTTAGGCAGCCCGAGGATTGACCTGCCGTTTATCACCGCATCCATTACGGACGGGTCCGGGGCTATCGCCCCCAGGTAGGTCGTCCCTTCGACATCCCGGACAATACCTTCGAGCTGACGGGGAAAGGCATACCCTCCGACCGTATAAAAGTGGCGATACCGGATGCCAAGCTCTTGTGTCAGGTGGTATGCTCTCCGGACATGGTCAAGTGATTTCTTGGAAGGCCCGACGATGTCGAAGATGTCATCCACCCAGGTGGTCACCTTGCGGTTGAGATGTTCAAGGCCGGCGGGGGCATCGATGAGAACAAACCGGTATTGTTTGGAAACGGCAGCCAGGGCCCGCTTCACCGCGGCGTCCGGCAGGCAGTAGCAGCCCTCTACCCATTTCGTTCCTATCGCTATGAAATCGAAGTCACTTCCCTCGTACATCCCCCGGGCCCAGATCTCCCTCTCGATCCGCTCCGAGGGAGGGACCCCTGACAGCGTCCCCCCGCGTTCAAGGAATGTCTCGCCGACGATATCGGATATGGAGCGCTTCCCATGTTCATGGAGGTCTGTTCCCACCATCTCGCCAAGGCTCTGGTCAGGGTCAAGGTCAACGAGGAGGAGGGGGGTGAGCCCTTCGGATATCAGGCACTGTGCCGTCAGCGCGACGAACGTTGTCTTTCCCGTTCCGCCTCTTCCCATGGTAACGAGGGTCTTTGCTGTTTCCATACATCAGCCTCCTGCAACCATCCGTTCGTCATCCAAACGCCTGTCAAGGATCCGTTTCTTAATCCTGTCAATCTCTTTCCTGGAGGGTGAATCGTGGAGTACAGAGGTCGCCGGGCTGTCGACCTCTGCATCGGCCACCGCCTGATCATAGGGGATCATCCCATCCACCGGAATCGCCATCCTCCTGGCGGCAGCCCTGATGATATCCTCCTGGTGCAGATCACGGACCCTGTTCCCGACAAGGCCGAGCCTCGGTATGCCACCCTGTCTTGCCAGGCTGACAATGGAACGTGCAGCATCCAGAGCACGCACTGTGGCGTCGGTTATCACCAGCATCATGTCGACGCTTCCCGCCGTACCCCTCCCGAGGTGCTCGACACCCGCCTCCATGTCCATGATGATAACCTCGGTCCGGTCCACGATGAGGTGGCGCATCACCTCCCGCACCAGGGAATGCGCCGGGCAGGCACAGCCGCCTCCCATTGATCGGACCGTTCCCATGACAATGAGGCCTGGGCCTGCCGGAGTTGGGATGACCGCGTCCCTGACGATATCGTCAACCTCAAAACTGAGTCGGTACACACCCGGGTAATCAGTCCCGGTCTTTGCCCCGATCATGTCACGGTTCTCGGAAAGAGGGGTAACCGCCCTGAGTTCATCCGGGCTTATCCCAAGGGTGAGCCCCAGGTTCGGTGAAGTATCTGCATCAAGCGCCAGGGTCCGGTAGCCGTCCTCTGAAAAGGCTCGTGCGAGTGAACCGGCTACGAAGGTTTTCCCAGTCCCCCCTTTTCCGGAAATGGCAATTTTCATCGGGTAAATCCGATAACGATTAGGGCGTTTTGCCCTATCAAGGTCACCGTCGTGACCCTCGTGGTCCCTTCCGGTCCCCAAAGGAAGCATTTGGAAACCTGATTACCGGAGTCCGGGTCTTCCTCCCCTGGTTCGTGTTGTTATTCCGTCCTTTTTATCGTTCTTCCACCAGCATGGGCCAGGCAGTTCCATGGCATAGACGACAAAGGGCCGTGTCACACCATGAGGATCGGGCAGGCCGCGGGTGACGGAGAGCCCGGGCGTGAATAACATAGGCATATCTCCAAAAAAGCCCAAACCCTCCTATAGGTGGACCATGGCTATCATCTCGGTTATCCTGGCTGGGGGAGTCGGCACCCGCCTCTGGCCACTCTCCAGGACATACTATCCAAAGCAGTTCCTGGAACAGGACGGTCCGTCACTTTTCCAGGAGACATTCAGGAGGGCGACCCTCCTGTCCAAACCTTCTGAAGTTTATATCGTGACGAATGAAGTCCATCAGTACCTTGTCAGGAACCAAATCGAGCAGATGGGTTTTTCCATCGAAGACCGTCAGATCCTGAGGGAACCTGAAGGAAAGAACACCCTGCCGGCAATTTCCTGGGCAATGCACGAGGTCAAGAAAAATCACGGCCAGGGAACCGTAGGAATCTTTCCAAGCGACCATTCCCTCGACAGTTCTGCAATGAGCGAGATAGCCCGGGCAGCGCCGCTGGCAGAAGATTACCTTGTTACCTTCGGGATCACCCCCACTTATCCGAATACGGGATATGGGTACATCGCTCCGGGATCTCCCGTACAAAACGGTTTTGTCGTCAGGGAATTCAGGGAAAAGCCGGATGAGCCAACTGCCGCGGAATACATGAGAAAGGGATATCTCTGGAACAGCGGGATGTTTCTCTTCTCAACCGGGGTCTTTTTTTCCGAACTGAAAAAATACCAGCCTGATTTCGCCGAACCCTTCACGGCAGCTGACTTTGGGAAACTGCCGGCAATCTCCGTGGACTACGGTCTCCTTGAGAAATCAGACCGCGTCGCGGTCGTCCCGCTATCCGCATCCTGGACCGACCTGGGGACCTTCAAGGCATGGTATGGCATCAAATCCCATGATGCCCAGGGAAACGTGGGCAATGCCGAGTTCATAGACTCGAAGAATAACCTCGTTATCACCGGCAGAAAAAAAACTGCCCTGATAGGAGTGAATGACCTGGTCGTCGTCGACACGGGGGATGCCCTCCTCCTCTGTGACTCGGACCAGACGGAACGGGTGAACCTGCTTGTTAAAAAAATGAAGGAGGAGAAAAACCCGCTTGCAGACTACCACCTCGAGGTCCACAGGCCCTGGGGAAGCTATGTTGACCTTGAGAGGTCAGGTTCATACCGTATCAAGCGGGTCACAGTCAAGCCGGGGGAAAAGCTCTCCGTCCAGTATCACCACCACCGGAGCGAACACTGGGTTGTTGTGTCTGGCATGGCAGATGTCGAACTTGACGGGAAGGTAATTAAGCTGAGTAAGGGACAGAGCACCTTTGTCCCGGCAGGTATCACCCACAGCCTCGGAAACTCGGGCAGGATCCCCCTGGAAGTGATAGAAGTCCAGATAGGGGAGTACCTCGAGGAGGACGATATAACACGGGTCAGCGACATCTACAACCGGGTCTGACCCGGTCGTTGGAAATATGAAGTCTGACCGGTCGGTCATGGTCGTGCACGGACCGCAGCCCTTTGACGAGGGGGACGTTTCGTACCTTGCATCCCGCATCGGTGCCGATGAGATTGTGGTAGCCGGGGTAATGGGCCGTACAGCAGCCGAGGAGTCCGGGATGCCCTTCAGGCACGACCCCCGGCCTCCGAGCAGGGTACTCCTTGACATCAGCGGGGAGGCGCTGCTCGTCAATCACGGCAAGACACCCTTTTCCGGCTGGTGGTTCGGAAACCTCGTTGCACAAAGGCTCGGCAGCCGGCACCTGGTTCATGTCGAATGCTCGGACAAGGTGGTCAGGTCCTGGAACCAGCCGGACGATGAGAGGGTGCGATCCGTTGCCCGGAAGATCGGATTCACGGTTACCCATGAAACCACGATGATGCCACCGGGAGGCACGGGAAGGGTGATACGGGGGTGTATTCCGGGAGAGCCGGTCCTTGTCAACGGGGTGGTCATCGGGCGCGCGACATCTGAAGCAGTGTCACTCGACGTCAGGGACGGTATCATAGTCCCTGTATCAGGTCTCGACCTAAAACCCCATGGTTTCGAGAAGCTGCATGCACAGGGGGATGCTGACCTCCGGGGCGCATGGTGTAAAAGTGGCATGATACGCAGTAAATCACCGGTTCCATGCGGGATTTCCGAGTCTGAAAGGACAGGGAGCATTCTCGTCATTGATCACTGCGGGCACCGGGTATACGAATACCTGGCGCAGGACACGTGCGGGATCCTCGCAATTGGTGATGACACTACAGCAGCCTGCGGCCATATCGGCATGCACCTTTCCCTGCCGGTCATAGGGGTCGCGGACGGTGACGGGGATGGTCTCGTCCGTGCTGAGTATTACCCTGGTTCAGTCATCCTGATGCCGCTTGACGGACGTGACGATGAGTTCGGAAAGGAAGCGGCATCACTCGTGGACGGTACCACCCGGACGTTCGAGGGGTGGAAGACACGAATAATTCATCATTTCAAAGAAAGGGTCAGGATAGTTGTCCCGGGACAGGAATGAACCGGTGTGCTGCCTGCAAGGGAAAGGGGCTCTGCGGCCTTCGCACCTGCCCGATAACGGAACGGTTCATGGAGCAGGGCAGGCAGTCCGGGGTCACCGGGTACCGGGGGACGTCTCCGTCGGTATTTGTCGGGAGTGCAGGGTATCCCGCGGTTTTTTCAGGCCCCCTTTTCACCCCTGACCATGGGTCTCCCCCGCTCTGGCTGGAGAACCACCTTACCATCGGGGATATCGTCTCCATCAGGGCTTCCACAATCAGGGGCATGAACAGGTCACCATCCCCGCACCCTCTCCTGGAAGAGATAGCACTGTCATCCAGGCCACTCGAGGTAGAAGCTACGTTTTCACGGCCTGTTCTCCATAAACTCAGCTTCGACGGCATCATCACCCCGACCGGCCTCTCGGGTGAGGTCAGGCGCCTTGACCTCCTGGACAACCCTTCGGTTGAACCCCTTGTTGAACGGATAACCGGCGACACCGACGCCGGGGCCAGGGACGCCTGCAGGGAACTTCTGCAGGGAGGGATTGATGTGTACCGCACCACCGACCTCCTTTCTGCCGGTCTCCTCGGCAGGAGGAGACGGCTTGTCCCGACGCGCTGGGCGATTACTGCCGTGGACGACATGGCGGGGTCAGTCCTCAAGGGAGTCATCAGGAACTACCCCTCAGTAGACGAAACATTGGTTTTTTCTTCGCTCCTCTTCGGAAACCACATAGGTGTCCTGCTCATGCCCGGCGACTGGAAATTCGAGATGGTGGAGCGGTGGAGTACCGGCTCTCTCTGGGCCGGCGAGGATGAGTCGGTGACCACGGACAGGGAAGGGATGAAAAAACAGGGTTATTCGCCCATAACAGGCGCCTATTATGCTGCCAGGCTGGCTGTGCTCGAGTACCTGGAACGGGTCAGGCGGACCGCGAGGGTCATCCTCGTCAGGTCAGTCACCGGCGAGTACTGGGCACCCCTCGGTACCTGGGTCGTCAGGGAGGCGGTCAGAGATGCGATGGACGGGCCGCAGATCTGGGAGGGGGATCTTGAAGGAGCGGTTTCCACCCTGAGCAGGGTAATTGCCTACGAGGGATGGGTGAGACAATCGCACCTTCTTGGCGAGGCACGGACCCAGACCTTTCTGTCGTCGTTTTTGTAAGAGCCATGCCATAGGGCTCGGTTCTTCATGAGCCACACGGGGGGGCAATAAAGAGACGCCATGCAGGTTACGGGCCGGGAACCTGTCCTGAACCGTTCAGCCGCTTTTTTTCCGAATATTCGTACCGGCTCAGGACTGCTCCAAGCGTATCGGCGTCTCTTGGGTCCTTATCTTCCCGTACCCGGATGAACCGGGGAAACCTCAAGGCATAACCCGTTTCATAGTTCGGGCTCTTCTGGATCTCAGCATACCCTATCTCGAACACCAGGGTCGGTTCGAACCGGACTTCCTTCCCGGACTCTCCAGTCACCGTGTCCTTCAGCAGGTCATACAGCAGGGCGAGCTGCTCGTCGGAAAACCCGGTCGCAACACGGGAGATTGGTATGAAATCCCCGTCCCTTCTGCATGCCAGGTGAAACGATCCAAAGACATGGGCACGTTTTCCCTCCCCCCAGTCAGCACCCACAACCGCGAGGTCTAGGGTGTCAACCTCGGGCTTGATCTTGAGCCAGTTCTTTCCTCTCACACCGGGGGTATATGCAGATGGCAGGACCTTGAGCATGATCCCCTCGTGGCCTCCGTCAAGCGCCTGCTGGTAGAAGCGTTCAATCTCTCTGGGTTCGCCTGATACCAGCTGGGGGGCGACGAAACCTGAAAAAGAATCAACCAACACTTTTCTGCGGGCAGTCACCGGGAGGTCGATAAGCGTTTGGCCGTCGAGGTACAGGATATCAAATACAACCGGCACGAGTTGGACCTCCTCCTTCATTTCGTCGATATCGTACTTTCTCCGGAAGCGCCGAAGGACGGTCTGGAACGGGAGCGGCCTTCCTTCGCGGACGGCGATGACTTCTCCATCAACGATGACATCATGGCGTGTTGCTCCTGACAGGAGCCTTATGACATCGGGCATCGCGGAGGTCACGTCCTCGAGCTTGCGGGAATATATCCGGCACCTCTCCCCCTCCTTATGAAACTGGAACCGGCTGCCATCGTACTTGATCTCAGCTGCAAGTTCACCGTTTTCGACAACCGCACCCTGTATCGAGCCCTGTTGGGCGAGCATCGCCTTGACCGGGTGGAATATACGTATCCTGACCTCCCGGAGGGCTTCATCTCCCTTCCGGGCGAGTAAGGCGACCTCCCCGAGGTCGTTGAGTGCCTGGTAGGCATGTTCGACAAGGGCCGGGTCTACTGAAAACGCACGGATGATGGCGTCCCGCACGTTTCCCTCTCCAATCCCAATCCTCATGTCACCCATGACGAGCCGTGCAAGGTATCTGGCCTCCCGTGGAGAGGCGTCCGAGAAGAGCCTCCTGAGCAGGAGTCCTTTCTCCCGCTGCGACGCCTTCCCTGAAACCGCCGCAACCCGTGACAGATCGACGTAGACTTCAAGAAGACCGAGTTCTCCCGTGAAGAATGAAGTCTGGACCTTCGAGGCCACGCATTTTTCAGCAGTGAGCCCGATATCACCGGTTGCAGATAATTCGCTGACCACGTCAGCACGTTTTTTACCCGCGACGTATGCAATGGCATCGAACAACTGGTTCGGACCTATCCCGAGTTTTTCCGGAGACCAGTCCGGGAAAACCCTGCCCATGATGAACCTGGTACAGACCGGGAGTTCATCATCGGGAAGCCCTGCCAGAACCCCGGCAAGGACTCCCACCATCTCGAGCCTTCCTGATATGCCCTCAAGCCGCTCGCAAAGGTCGGTGAACGCGGAAAAAAGCATCCAGATATCCCTTTAGGGATGATCTGTCAGAGGGCATATATATTTGGAGATGGACTCACTCCCGCGTTTAAACAAGGCAGTGAAGGTCCGCCCTGCAAATCAAGAACCTTTTTATTCTTTCTGGCAGTACGAACTGAGCTAATGAGTGATGAATGGCAGCCGGCTGCCATTATTGAACAGAAGATCGCCCTGATGAAACAGGACCTGTTCACTTATGTCGAGGCCAACATCGGGACGATTGAAAACGACATTCCCCTGTTCTATGGATACCTTGTGTCCAGGATTGAGAAGGGGTTCCCGGACATCAGCGATGCCGTCCATGACCAGGTCATCGATGATGTCACGGTCAAGGTCCTCGAGACGAGCAGCCGTTCCTCAGACATTGAGTTCATCGAGAGACTGTTCAATTATGCAGCCCGTATCAAGCGAAAAATTTCAGGCAGGCTTATTTTTGATATCATTTACGGGTTCAAGCTGATAGACCTCGGCAAGTACCGCGAAGCCGTTGAAGCGCTTAGAAAGTTCAGAAAAATCGATGCCATCATCTCCCCTGCAATTGCATACTGCTATCATATCCTCTCTTCGGTGAACCCTCCCCCGTCCACGGCGAGGACACCCCAGGAATTGATCCCGCCGGCCCTTGCCCTGAAGGCCCGGGAGGAGATGATCGATTTTATCAGGTTAAAACCGCCGGTCAACCGGCTCCGCCTCCCACAGATCGTGGCTGAGGCAAAAATCAACAAGATATTCTGGTTCATGATAAAGCAGGCGATCGAATGGTTCCCCCAGGAACGTGAATACCTGGTCGTCGGCCTTGAAAAGGCCAGGAAAGATGGGAACGTTGATATCCGTTCTGAACTCCTGTTTATCGCAACGGAACGTTTTTTCGACGATATGGACTTCCTCCGCGAATTGTTCCAGTACAAGCTCGAGGCAAAGGACACGGGGGGAGCGGCGGCAGTCATTAAACAAATGATGCAGCAATACCCGAACGAGATCGAACCGATTTATTACGGACTCGAACTCTCAATCGTCACGTCCCAGCCCACGTCATACGCTAGGTTCAGAAAACTTGCGACCCAGAAGAACATCCCGTCCAATGTCCTGATGCTCCTTGATTTTACCTTTGAAATTGTTGTAGGCAACCGGAACGATGCTTTTGCGTGCCTTGAGGACATCAAGCGGAGACTTGGCAAGAAAAACCATTACATGCTCCTCATCGAGTATGTTGCGGGTGACGTCTTTTCTGATGACGAGAAAAAGGCAAGGACGGCCAAACGGGTTCTCATCGACTCGATAGACCAGTACTGCACAAACCTCCTGAAAATGCGGCCGCAACCTGCCCAGAAGGATTAAATAGTCATTTCCTGGAGCCCATCTGGAGAAAGAGGGCCGAGCTGCGATGCCACGGTTATCATGACATCATCGACATACAGGCCAAGACCGTCCCGCGCCGATGAAAACGCCTTATGAGGAGTATTGTTCACTTCGCTCAGATGTGCGAGCATCACCTTGCCGACGTTTCCCCCGAGGTCCTTCAGGCAGGACGCTGTCTTCAGGTTTGACAGGTGACCTTTCCCTGATCGTATCCGTCGTTTCAGGACTTCGGGATACGGCCCTGTCGCCAGCATATCCGGGCAATGGTTGGACTCAAGCACGAGGCCGTCACACTTCCTGAAGATGTCGATGATACCCGGGCTCAGGTTTCCCGTATCGGTGCAGACAGCGAGGCGGGCATCCCCTGACGAAATCAGGTACCCGCAGGGCTCTGCTGCATCATGGAACGTCGGGAATGGTTCAATGGTGAAACTCCCGACGGCATGTCTTTCAAGGTAATGGAGGGCATGGATATCCGGCTCCCTCTTTGTCCTTTTCCGCGACATCCTCCACCCGTGAAGCGTCCCGTGGGTCCCGAAGACCGTGACACCCAGCTTCGATGAGAGACTGTCGAGGCCGAGGACATGGTCCTGGTGTTCGTGTGTCACCAGGACTCCCTGTACCAGGTCAGGGTCGCCCCCGGCTGCCCCGAGTCTTTTCAGGGCTTCCCTGGCCGCAAGTCCGGCATCGACTAGGAGCGCACCAGAACCGTCCTCGATATAGATGCTGTTCCCCCGGCTCCCGCTCGCGAGGACTGCGATTCGCACAGGTATTGTTTGGCGTTGTTCCCCAAAAAACCAAGCAGGTATCCTTCACCACATGTTCGGATCTCCACCGGCCTTGCCGCCGTGTCCGGTTGTCACCAAAGTGCATAAGACCATGAGGATCATACAATCGCCAGAGTATCCATGAGTCCCGGGAAACAGTTCTGTTTCAACCCGATCGGGATAATTCATTCTCCCTTCGGACAGCCTGAGGGGATGCCCATACAGCCGGGAGGGGCCGTGGGCGTCCGGGGGACGGTCGAAGTCTTCCCTGAGTACCTCGGGGGGCTTGCCGACCTGGCCGGTTTTTCCCGCTTAATCCTTATCTATGTCTTTGACAGGTCAGAGGGGTTCGAGCTCACGGTGACACCCTTTCTTGATACCACCAGACGGGGGGTTTTTTCCACGCGTGCCCCGCGGCGACCCGTCCCCATAGGGATATCGACTGTCAGGCTCCTTCAAGTGGAGGGGAACAGGATCATCGTGGAAGATATCGATATCTGCGACGCGACCCCCCTCCTGGATATAAAGCCGTATGTCCCTTCATTCGATGCGTACCTCGACGAAAAAGCAGGGTGGCTTGATAACAAGGGTGCGATGGCCAGGGAAGCCCGTGCAGACAGGAGGTTCTGCCAGGATTAGGATTCCAGGGCGCAGGCGGTCCACCCATACTCTTAAACCTCACCCGCTCCCAACCAGTAGCGATGTTTTCCCCGACCACCGCTGACCAGTGGACCGCATCACGGAAAAAATCCCTCGCAGAGGTTGAAAATACCGTCTCCACCATTATTGCGGAGGTCAGGGCACACGGCGACAAGGCACTTCATGAATACACCCGGAGGTTCGACCACACCGACCCGGCAGACCTTGCAATTCCAAAGGACACCTGGAAGGAGGCGTATAACCTCGTCGATGGACGTATTGTCGATGCCCTGAAAAGGGCGCACGCCCGGATCCTGGCATTCCACGAGCTCCAGAAACAGAAAGACCTCTGGCTCACCGGGGTGGAACCGGGTATCATACTTGGCATGAAGACAACACCACTCTCGCGGATAGGAGCCTATATTCCCGGAGGACGCGCTTCCTACCCTTCGACCGTATTGATGTGCACCGTACCGGCACGAGTCGCAGGGGTGAGCAGCGTTTGTTGCTGTACTCCGCCGCCGGTCAGTCCCCTGACTCTTGTAGCCATGGATATCGCTGGCGTTGACGAGGCCTATTGCGTAGGGGGTGCCCAGGCTATCGCTGCCATGGCTCTTGGAACAGAGTCCATCATGGCCGTGGAAAAGATCGTAGGACCGGGAAACGCATACGTGACCGCTGCCAAGATGCTCCTTCGCGGCACCGTGGAGACCGACTTCCCGGCAGGACCAAGCGAGATTGCAATAATTGCGGATGACACCGCTGATCCTGAGTTTATCGCCGTGGATATCCTCGCCCAGTGCGAGCATGACCCGGATGCAGGTGCCGTCCTTATCACCAATGATCCCTGCCTTCCCGGGAAGGTCGCTGACTTCATGGCGGCAGGGATTGAGAGATCTGCAAGGAAGGAGATCATCTCCCGGTCGCTCCCGCGGACCGGCTATATCCTCGTAGAGGACCTGAAGGAGGCAGTGACCGTTTCAGACCAGGTCGCCCCTGAACACCTCTCGGTGCAGGTGAATGACCCCCTGTCCATTCTTTCATCGGTGCGAAATGCAGGCTCTATCTTTATCGGCCCGTACACCCCGGTGAGCTGCGGGGATTATTCGTCAGGGACCAACCACGTGCTCCCGACTGCAGGCCACGCCAGAACATTCTCGGGTCTCTCGGTCACCCATTTCGTCAAGACTTCAACGGTCCAGATGATCAGCAGGGACGGACTGGAGGCCATAGGTGACATCACCGAGGACCTGGCTTCCTCCGAGGGACTTGACTGCCATGCACGGTCGGTCAGGATTCGACGTGAAAGAAAGGATAAACCCGGTCTGAATTAAAACCCTGCCACATTAAAAGGGAATCAGAACTTCACAACGATGGCTGCTTCTTCCTCGGCCCGGAGACCTTCAGGGAGCTGCCCGGCATCAAATTCGTAGCTCTTCCAGGGGTCGTAGTCATCGTATAACTCGCATTTATCGAGGACGTCAACCAGTTCCCTGAGGAACAACCGGGGGATTACATCAACCCTTCCACCAAAACGGCTGGTGACCTTCTGGATCATCGCCTTTACGAACCGGTGTGATACCCTGGACCTGTCGACCTCGCGGTACGCCTTCGAATAGACCGAAATGACCTTTTCCGCTACCTGCCCGAGTTTCTTGTTATCGAAGCGGGAAAGGGCGATCTGGGGCTGGCGGGGGTTGGGATACCCGTCGGCCGAGTTGACCGACAGGCGGTCTGCAAGGGAGGGGAGGGACCTGATCCCCCGCGGGCCTTCGAAGAAAGAGGGTGTCCCTGTGACGAGGAAGAAACAACCCGGGAGATCTCCCCGGTCAAGGCCGTCTATCAGGGCGGACAGGTTGGCATATGCCTTGTCCCGTTGGGCTTTCGCGAGGCCCTGCATGGTTTCCGCCTCGTCGATGGCAATGGCAAGGCCGCGGTACCCGGCCCCAGTCAGGATCCGTACAAGTCCCCTGATGAACGGGACGACAATGCTGTCATCAATCTCACCCCGTATCCCGGCCTTTGCCTTGAAGTCGCGTCCGATGTTGGGTTCCCCGGACAGCCAGCCTACTGCAGCCTGGGAGAGCTGGAAGTTCCCGGCATTGTTCGACAGGTAGTAGGTCCTGATCCCGGCGGCAAGGGCGGAGTTGATACGACTGATGTCAGAGAGCGCGGACTCGATCTCGCGGATAGTTGCCTCTTCAAGTCCTGTATCATCCATATCCGGACCCTTGACCGCAATGACGCGCTCTTCCACCTGGTAGATCCAGGTATCAAGGATGCCCTTGAGCCCCATGTTTCCGTCATTCGTCCGCAGCCCGGAGCATATCTGCTGGTAGACGCTCTTCAGGCGGGACAGGGGCTGGGCCGGAGAAACCGATACATGCGAGGTGACAAAGCCTTTTGAACCGGCCATTTCCAGCGCACGGGCTATAAAAAAGGTCTTCCCACTTCCGTAGTCTCCCCTGACGCACTTGATGTCACCTCCGCCTCCCGCTACGTAATCGAGTTGCTGGCTTATTGCCCGTTCTTCGACTTCGAGCCCTACGGCGATGCGTTCGAGACCTGATCCGGGGACGGTCCCCCGCCGCAGCGCATTGATGATGTTCAGGCTCTCGCGGGTAACGGAGTCCATCCTTTCAGGGGCCGACATAGGTATATACCTCTCCATTTTCACTCATTCCTTCCCTCTCGACTATGTCCATGCCCTGTTCACGGGCTTTTCTTATGATCTGGCTGATTAGCCCGGTAATTCTCCTTGATCCCATGAGTTCACGAAGTTCACGTTCATGTGCCCTGCCATGCTCCCTGAGGAAATGAAAGACTTTTCCTTCGTCCTCCGTGAGGACCCCCTCATCGAACATGGTTTGTCCCGGTGTGCTGAAGGGAGTCGGTCCCTGACCTTGTCCATTCGAAAAACAAGGATAATCAGCCGGCATTCTCGTTTTGCACCGCAGGATAAGGGAAGTAAAGTCACCAGGGTTCACAGCCCGGGAATGAGGGGGCACTACATCAAGGCCGATGAGGCAGAGCCTTTTACACCCGGAGAGCTCCCCCTGTTCCTCATGGTGCAATGCCTGCTTCAGGAGGAGGATCGCATACACCTCGAAGCCTTCGTAACTCAAGTGCGAGGATTCACTGCCAAGACGCTCTATAAGGTATTTCAGGAGCCGTGGCATCCTGTTTACCGTTTTTTCCTGACATGTGGCGGCACATGCCACCCGCTGGAGATCAGGAATACGGCGGACATTCCGTGCTATGTAGAGCAGGACCTTTTCAGCTTCTCCGGTATCACCGGAGTTTATAAGAAACCGGGCATATGACAGGCCACCTACAAGAAAATCACACCTGTAGGCATCCAGGAGGAATTCCCCGGCTTCCTTCTGGTCACCAAGGTATGCAAAAAACTCTCCGGCGGCACTCCGGGCAATGGATTCTTCACGGGACAGGGCGAAGCTGCGGATCCGGTTACGAGCTGCTGATGCGGGCAGGTACGTCATGAGGAGAGATGCATATTCCGAAAAAAGGTTGTATATTGTTTCTGGCGGGTCTCCAATGGATATTGCATCACAGAGTACCTCTTCGAGGATGGACGCCCCCCCCTGGACATCTCCGGTACCAAAAGTAATCCTGCCAAGAAGGCACCTGCATGTCCTTCCCCTTGAAAGGCTGAACCATTCCTGGTAACAGTTGAGAGCGGCCTTGTAGTCCCCCGTGGCACACAGCGCCCTGATATAGCCCTCTTTCAGCCGGACATCCCCGTCCCGGGAAAGGGCGTCGGAAAACTCGGTGACTGCACGGTGTGGATTACCATGTATCCGCGCCGCCATGGCGGCTGAATTATACCAGGTGTCATTGGTCCTGGCATAAGCCGCTGATGCAGCCATCGCGGTCTCGTCGTACATCCCGGAAGCGGACAGGGCTGTGATATATTCATGGCAGTCACCGATTATCCTGCTGTTCCTGTTATACAGTTCAATCGCGCCCTTATGGTCACCGATACCGATGAGTCCGGTCATGATCCGGATGACAAGGTCCCGATCAGGACAGTCCCTGAGCCGTCCGGCAAGGACAGCGGACCCGCGGATATCTCCCCGGGATAACCGGTACCTGGCATAGAAAGAGAGAGCGGTTTCGTTCCCGGGGTCAAGGAGCACCGCACGGGTATATTGCCGATCGGCGTCTTCACTTCCCGACTGTTCCAGGCACCGTGCCAGCCACAGGACCGTTGCGGCAGAAGCCCCTCTCTTTCCTTCCAGGTCCTTCAAATGAGATATGGCCTCATGGTACCTCCCAAGGTGGTACAGTGCGGCCGCCTCGATGGCAGCCAGGGCAGGATCGGTGCAGGGTGCAGAGGAATTCCTGCATAGCGCCAAAACACCCTCGTAATCACCCGTATCCATCAGGGAGAATATTTCTGCCATGATACCCGGATACTGACCTGGTCGTGCATCCATAATACTCAAACGAGCGGTCTTTTACCGACCTCGCCGCATCACTCACTCATATTTTCGCTCGATACTGAAAATATCATCTACCATGTGGCCTGCGAAAGATAGATGCTTTTTCCATGCCACGCTGATAACGAATGGGATACCTTGAGGATATCCAATCCCTGGGAAGAGACGCAAATCCTTTCTTCAGGGAGATGGGAATTGATATCGGCGAGTATGGCGGGGGCAGGGCGTTGCTTGGCATGCAGGTACGCCCGGGCATGAAAAACGGAGAGGGGTGGCTTCAGGGGGGTTTATTTGTCGCCCTTGCGGACGAAGCAATGGCCCTGGCAGTTTACACGCTCCTTGAAAAAGGAGAAACTATTGCCACAATCTCCGAGTCCACCTCGTTTCTATCGGGGACCCGCGAAGGGAAGATACATGCAGAAGGCAGGGTCATAAAAAGAGGCCGCCGGGTCGTTTTTGCAGAGGCTGACGTGTTTGATGAATCGGAAGACCGGATGCTCTCGAGGTCATCAGGCGTCTTTGCAGTCTCAAAACACTGAAATCAGGGTTAAAAAACGCCTCCAGGGATCATTCAGTCGAAGGATACAAATACAAGGGATCCTCGCGAATATTCATACGCAGGTAAGGGGGCATCAGGCGTGAAATATATTTTTATCACCGGTGGCGTCATGAGCGGGCTTGGCAAGGGAATTACCGCGGCTTCCATCGGCAGAATCCTGAAAAATCGCGGGTACGGAGTTACCGCCGTAAAGATAGACCCTTACCTGAATATTGATGCCGGAACCATGAACCCCGCCCAGCACGGGGAGGTGTTTGTCCTGAAGGACGGTGGCGAGGTAGACCTTGACCTCGGCAACTACGAACGTTTCCTTGATATCGACCTGACCTCCTCACATAACATCACCACAGGGAAGGTGTACCGGTCGGTTATCGACAAGGAACGCAGGGGAGATTATCTCGGGCAGACCGTGCAGATCATCCCCCACATTACGGAAGAGATCAAGGAGGCGATAAGGGTCGCAGCCGAATCTGACCCCGGGGAGGGCGGCCCGTTTGAAATGTGCCTGGTCGAGGTCGGGGGGACCGTGGGTGATATCGAAAGCATGCCGTTCCTCGAGGCGGTAAGACAGATGAGGGGAGAACTTCCCCGTTCGGACACCGTCCTCGTCCATGTGACCCTCATCCCCGAGGACACCATGGGGGACATGAAGACAAAGCCCACGCAGCACTCGGTAAGGAACCTGAGAGAGCTCGGGCTCAACGCCGATATCATTGTCGGGAGGAGCGGGATGCCCATAGGCGCACATACGAAGAAAAAGATCTCGGCCTTCTGTGACCTTCCGGAACGTGCGGTGATCAGCGCGGCAACGGCTCCCGATACCTACAAGGTTCCTCTTGAGCTCGAGAAGGAAGGCCTCGCCGATGTGCTCACCGAGCACCTTGGACTCGCGCACAGGGATGCCTCTGACGAATGGTACCAGATTGTCAGCAGGGAATATACCAGCCGGATCAAGGTCGGGATTGTTTCCAAGTACGGTATAGAGGACGTATACCTTTCGATAAAGGAGGCACTCAAGCACGCAGGGCGGTCATTGGCGACAGAAGTAAGCATCATCTGGCTGGACGCCGAAAAGTTCGAACCCCACCTCCTGGATGACTGTGACGGGGTCCTGGTGCCCGGCGGGTTCGGAATCAGAGGGATTGAAGGTAAGATAGCAGCGATCCATACCGCCCGGACAAAGGGAATGCCATTCCTCGGCCTGTGCCTGGGGTTCCAGATGGCTGTTGCCGAATATGCACGCGACCTCCTTGGGCTTCAGGACGCGACCAGCAAGGAGTTTGGTGAGGGGACTCACGTCATCACCATCCTCCCCGAGCAGGAGGGGGTGACAGAGCTCGGCGGGACCATGCGTCTCGGTGATTATCCGGTAACGGTAAGAAAAGGGACGCTTGCATGGGCATTGTACGGGAGGGATCAGATCCTGGAGAGGCACCGGCATCGGTACGAAGTGGACCCGGAATACATCCCGCAGCTTGAAGCAGCAGGTCTTGTATTCTCAGGGACCTGGAACAACAGGATGGAGATCTGTGAGATCCCAGGGCATCCGTTCTTCCTGGCTACGCAGTTCCACCCCGAGTTTAGGTCACGGCCGACCAGGCCGGCCCCCCCGTTCCTCGGTTTCGTCGATGCCTGTCGCAAGCAGAGGAAAGGAGCGTAGGTGGTGGTTCGATGGTCAATGTATCAAAGTTCATCAGTGAGGCAGTAACCGAGATCAAAAAGGAGGCCGGTGGCGAGAGGGTCGTCATAGCCCTTTCCGGGGGTGTTGACTCATCGGTCTGCGCAGCACTTGCCTCAAGGGCGATCGGAGACCAGCTTGTCCCCATCTACGTAGACACAGGTTTGATGAGGAAGGGAGAAACTGACCGTATACGGGAGATATTTGGTTCCTTCAACCTCCATGTCGCGGATGCCGGCGATGAGTTCCTGGACGCTATCGCAGGTTTGACGGATCCCGAAAAAAAGCGAAAGGTCATTGGTGAGCGTTTTATAAGGGTATTTGAGCGGGAGGCCAGGCATTCCGGGGCAAAATACCTCCTCCAGGGAACCATATACCCTGACCGGATCGAGAGCGAGGGGGGGATCAAGAGCCACCACAACGTCGGGGGCATGCCTGGGACAATGGAGTTCACCAAGGTCATCGAACCGATAAGAGACCTGTACAAGGACGAAGTACGTGAGGTGGCAGGCGCTCTCGGCCTGCCGGCTGAGATACAACACCGGATGCCATTCCCGGGACCGGGACTC
>CAZGXZ010000025.1:7842-20188 GCA_964530035.1 uncultured Methanoregulaceae archaeon | reverse complement strand
CTATGTCGACAACCTGAACCTGGTGGTCATCCAGAGCGCGGTGAAACGTCCCAACGGGGACACCGTGCGCAGGATGCTTTCCATCAACGAACTGGTGGGCTTCAACCCCGAGACCGGCGGGTTCTCGTTCGTCGAGATGTTCCACTGGGACCCGGTGACCGATACCCACGAGTTCTGTGGAAAGGGGAGCAGCTTCCTCCTTGAAAACAAAATCGCCACCATGCTCGGCATACCCGAGCACAAGAAGGCCAACATCTACATGGAGGTCGAAAAACGCGCGAAAATTCTTGAACGTCTCCACAAGGCAGGATATACCAACTTTGCCGACCTCTTCGCCATGATGACGAAGGTCAAGAAACAGGGCCTCCTCAAGATCGACATCACCTGACCAAAGGTCCACCCACCCTATGTTCAACAGCTTTGCCGACTCGCTCCGGGCGAAAAACCAGGGAAAACTCCCGTTCGAAGACGCGTTCAAGTCCATCAAAACCCGTTTCAACCGTATTTTTTTTGAGAACAAGAACATGGGTCCGGACATGCTCTTCATGATGACGTACATGGCTGCGATCACGACGGCCCAGGCAACCCGTCCGGAGATATTTTCCTACACAGCGGCACGCCAGGAGTACGTCCCGGCGAAGTACATCAAAAAAGTCGAGTTCTTTGTCAAGCGGTGGGGGTACAGCTATGTCGAGGCCCTTATCATGGTCGCTGAAAAGACCGAGAATGAGATCCTCCAGAGCATGCTGAACCGGTATGCAAACTCGATAGACTCCGGTGTCCCTGACGAGGACTTCCTGACACGGGAGCTCGAGACCATCAAGAGCGTCTACCGGAATACCTATGAACAGGGGCTGGAGCTCCTGAAAAAGTGGGGTGATGCCTATGTTGCGATGCTGTTCTCAAGCGCCCTCGTAGGCATTATCATCATGGTCTCGATCGCGATCTTCGCCCCTGACAACGTGCAGGGTACGCTCGCCACGACGTACTACATCATCATAGGTATCTCCGTCTTCGGTCTCGTCACGATGTACCGGTCGGTGCCCGCAGACGACAAGACCCACTCACTCCCAACGGGTTCACGTGAGCAGAACATGGTCCACAGGCTTGAGAAACGGATCGTCCCGCTGGCTATAGGGGTGATGATTATGATTCTTGTCCTCGGGATGGCCTTCACTCCGAACTGGATGGACTTTTTTGGGCTTGCCCTGCTCTTGTTCGGCCTTCTTCTCTTTCCGCTCGGGCTTATAGGGTACCTCGACGATCAGAACATCGTCAAACGGGATGCCGAGTTCCCCACATTTATCAGGAGCCTCGGGGCGGTCATGGGTGGAAAGGGCGTGACTACCACCCATGCCCTCAAGGACATCGACCGCAAGTCCCTGATAGCCCTCGAACCCCTTATCAGCAGTGTCTACTCGAAGCTGAACCTCGGCCTTGACGAGAAGCGGAGCTGGGACCGTTTTCTTTCTGAAAGCGGGAGCAACCTGATCACGAAGTACTTAAACATCTTCCGGGATGCCTGCGAGCTGGGTGGCAAACCTGACGCCGTCGGATCGATCATTGGCTCATCGATGCTTGAACAGACCCTGCTGAGAGAACGGAGAAACACGGTCGGGATGGGGTTCATTGTCCTGCTTGTCCCTATGCACGCCATGATGGTTGCTATCCTCCTCTTCCTCTTCCACATCCTCATAAAAATGGGTTCAGCCATTAAACAGGTCATGGAGAGCCTCCCCCAGTCGGGATCCGCTCTCTCCCAGCCAGGTTCGATCGGCGGGACCATGGGCGGAGGCCTGCAGATGTTCGTGAACTTCCCGGTAAGCGATGTAACTATGTACATCATCATCGTGATCGTGCTCCTTACCATTTCGAACACTCTTGCCGGAAAGATAGTGATGGGAGGGGACCGCTACCTCTATTATTTCTTTGCGAGTCTCCTCTGCTCAGTAAGCGGCATCATCTACATTGTTGCGCCGTTCATGGTGGGACTATTCTTTAATATACCCACCTTCAAAGGAGTATAAGAATGAAGGACTCTATCCGCCGGATCCTGATGTTCGGGGCTGTCATAGCCGGTGGCCTGATCATTGTCCTCATCGATATCCCGCTTTTTTATCTCATGGTCATCCTCATCGTCATTATTTTTGCAATCCTCATCGCATCAGGGACGATTCCACTGGGACGGCTTAAACAGATACGTCGGACGAAAAGCGAGGCAAAGCCTGCAGAAAAAAAGGTGGTAAAGGAAAAAAAAGGCAAACAGGCAGAGAAAACAGGCGGGACCAGGGAGACCTTCTCCCTCATGAAAAAGGGGTTCTCCACGTTTCTTGGCAATATCTGGAAAAGAAAGGAAAAACCGGCCCATCCGCCTGCGCAAAAAGCTGCACTTAAAAAGACCAGGGCACCTGAAAAACCTGGAAAAAGCGCCCTTTCAGAAGTCCCCCAGATGACGACCCCCGCCTCCACCAGACCTGACGCAGATCCCCTCCTTCCCCTCGTAAACGAAGAGATTGATACCGACCTCCTCGATTCGGTCTCTCTCGATGACGATATCTCACTCCTCGATGCCGTCAACCCTGAACTTGACGTACCCGTCATGCCCGAAGGCGATATTGAAAAACTTGATATCACCATTGACGACGAGGAGGCTTCGATTACCCTCGACGAGGACAATACCGACGAAGTAAAGGACATCCTGGACCAGAACGTTGATGAGATCGGAAGCACCATTGACCAGGCCGGAGGTGAGGCAGACCTTGACAGCATCAGCCTCGACAGTGGTTCGGGCAAGGAGCCTGCGGGAACAGGCGGCGAGCCTTCACCGTCATGGATGTCATCACCCGGGCTCGACGATGATGAGGGCGGCGAGGGTGAACAGGAAGACGCGTTTTCCTTCGGCGGTGAAGGTGGTTCAGACGAGGACGACCTGCTGGCATCCCTCCAGTCTGATATCAAGAGCATCAAGAAGAATGACGAGGACAGTCTTTTACGTGAATTGAAAAATATCAAGGTCCCGGCTGTTGACCTCGAAAAGGAACTGACCTCGGTCATTGAGATGCTCAACAAGACAGGCGGGTGATTTTTATGGCAGAAGTACCGGTCAAGATAGAAAAGGGAGGGACATGGGTCACCACGAAGATAGATATCAATGATGACAGGATGGTCCTTCCCGACCCGTTCGGCGTAGAGATCCCGTACAAGAATATCATTGACCTTGAAGAGCGGAAGTCCATCATCATCGTGACCATCAAGGGATCGCCGGATGTCTCCTACCGGATTGCATCGGTCGAAAAAGTGCTGACTGCGCTGAAGATACGCATTATCAAGGCATGCAATGCGTACCGCATCATGGCCTATTTCATGTCACCAGCCATACGGGGAGGGGTACTTGTGACCAATGCGAACTGGGAAAAAGGGTTCATCGCGGTCATGAGGACCGGGATATGGTTCGCGTCACAGGCCAAGCAGGTCTGTGTACCCCTGAAGGAAGTTGCAAGCATCGAACTCACGAAACGCGAGGTCCAGAAGAAGCAGACTGACGTGGTAAAGATAGAGCACCTTGAAGACAAGGACGTTGTCACCAGTTTTGTCCTGTGTCCAATCTCAACACTGCAGGTGCTCTACAATTACCTGCGCGATGCGACGAAGGAAAACGAGATGAAGGGGGACGAGCTGGACCCTGTTTCGGCACAGGTGGCCATGCTGATCTACAGCGGAATGGACACGCACTCGATTGAAGGGATGCTGAACCTTCCCCACAAGGACCTCGATGCGATACTTGACAAACTCCTCGGCCTCGGCCTCGCCGAGGTCATGCTGGTCAGGAGGGAACTTCAGCTCACGCCGAAGGGAGTCAGGTATATCTCTGAAGCCATCAAGCCATCGACCTGATACTGTCATGCCAGGGAGGCATCAGATCTGTGCGAAATCATTTATAACAGTAATGATGAGCTTAGAACACCTGAATTGAGGGAATCTGATGGGAAAAATACTCGTAGTCGATGACACACTCTTCATGAGAACTCTTCTTAAAAACATCCTCACTGCAGGGGGTCATACCATTGTCGGCGAGGGAGAAGACGGTGATGACGGGGTTGCAAAGTATAAGGAACTCAAGCCAGACCTTGTGACCATGGATGTTGTCATGCCGAAAATGAACGGGATAGAGGCATTGAAGGCCATACGGGGTATCGATCCGAACGCGAAGGTCATCATGTGTACTGCGGTAGGGCAGGAGCAGATGGTCAAGCTGGCAATCAAGAATGGTGCGAAGGGCTACATTGTCAAACCCTTCCAGGCCCCAAAGGTCCTTGAAGAGATAAAATCAGTCCTTGGATCTTAAATGGCGATCAGCGTCCTGATCGTTGATGATTCTGTCTTCATGAGGACGATCATCAGGGATATGCTCTCCAAGGACCCTGAAATCGAGGTCGTGGGAGTAGCGAATGACGGAGAGGATGCTCTCGAAAAGATCAGGGATCTCTCCCCGGACGTGATGACGCTTGATATCGAGATGCCCAGACTTGATGGAATCGGCGTCCTTGAACGAAAAAGGACGGTCGGAAGATTTCCAAAAACCCTCATGCTCTCGGCACTGACTGCCGAGGGCGCCGACATGACCAGGAGGGCCATGCTCCTCGGAGCCGACGATTTCATGCTCAAGCCACGGGGCATTACGACCGTCAGGGACATCGAGAAAGAGCTCCTTGAGAAGATTAAAAACCTGGTCCGGATTAAAACGGTCCAAAAAAAGGCCCGGCCTGCCCATGAAGATGCCTCAGGTAACCTCGTCCTCATCGGGTCCTCGGCAGGAGGACCCCCGATGCTTGATGCCATCCTTTCAGCCCTCCCTGAAAACCTTAATGCATCAGTCCTTATTACCCAGCACATGCCCGAGGGAGGTTTCACTGCTGCCCTTGCATCCCGCCTGGACAGGATCACCCCGATTTCAATGAAAGAAACAGAAACGGGTGATATCCTTATGAGCGGTCACGGCCTCGTATCAAAGGCGGGCTACCATACGATAATATCAGGGTTCATTGCCGATGGCGGGATAAAAAGGGGGAAAGTAACCCTTTCCCAGGCCCCCCCGCTTCATAATGTCAGGCCTGCCGTTGACAAGACGTTCATATCCGCGTCCCATGTATTCGGACCGCGTATTGTGTCCGTTATCCTTTCAGGGATGGGCAACGACGGAGGTGCAGGTACGGCCGCGGTCAAGGCCGCCGGAGGGACGACCATGGTCTGCCGGGAACAGGACTGTCTTGTATATGGTATGGCACGTTCGGCCCTTTCCACAGGGTCAGTTGATATGGTTCTCCCGTTGAAGGATATCGCGGGACAACTGGTGGCAGCCGTCAACCGGATGGGTGGTTCCTGATGTCCGAAATGGACACCTACCGGGAACTCTATGTCGCCGAGTCCCGGGAATATCATGAACATATCGTTAAAAATCTCCTCATCCTCGAAAAAGGGTCTGATGAAGGCGCCATCGACCAGATCTTCAGGGCGGCCCATTCGCTGAAGGGCATGTCGGCCTCCATGGGGTACGACCAGATGCAGCGCCTCTGCCACGCAATGGAGGACGTCTTTCACCAGATACGTGGCGGAACCCTTGAGACAACGTCCACCCTGATGAATGACCTCCTGTCTGCTTCCGACGATATAGAGCGGCTCCTTGACGATATTGAGCAGGGTGGCGCCGGGACACTTGAAGACCTCGATGCGAGGACCGAACGTCTCGAGGCCTGGGTTGTAAAAAAGGAGCCTGCGCAGGACCAGCAGAGTGTGCAGGCAACCTTGGGGGATGGTTTGGAAACGGCAAAAACAGCCAGTCCTTCCGGCTTACCCGAGTACAGGATATCCATCAGGCTTTCCGATACCTGCGATAACAAGAACCTCCGGGCAATGATCGCCCTCCAGAACCTCGAGGAGCTCGGACAGATCCTTTCCGTGACCCCTTCGCGCGAAGTCGTGGAGGACGGGGTGTTCGATGGCTCCTTCGAACTCCGTCTGGCCAGCGATTCAGGTCTCGAAACAGTGAAAAATGCAATCAGCGGGCCTGATTTTACCCAATATACTGTCATCCCCGTGTCCCCCCCGGAAAAAAAGCATGAGGCGGGCGCCGCAGGAGGCGAAACAGGTGAAGGGCGGAGAATGCAGGTACCTGAAGGGGGCCAGAAAGAGGAAAAGCATGACAAGGTCAGGGAAATAAAAAACATCCGCGTCGATATCGCCCGTCTTGACCAGATGATGAACCTGGTCGAGGACCTGGTGATAAACCGCGGAAGGCTGACCCAGATCGCTCACAAGCACCAATTACGGGAACTCGACGAGACCCTGAACATGGTCGGGCGTTCCGTCTCCGACCTCCAGAACCTGATGATGAATATCCGGATGATCCCACTCAACCAGATCTTCAACCGTTTCCCCAGGACAGTCCGGGACCTTGCCATGAAGATGGGCAAGGAGGTTGATTTCTCCATTGAGGGCGGTGACACCGAGCTTGACCGCAGTGTCCTTGACGGTCTCAACGACCCGCTCCTCCACCTCATCCGGAACGCAATCGATCATGGGATCGAATCCCCGGACGTCCGGGAGGGTGAAGGTAAATCAAGGACGGGAACGCTCAAACTTTCTGCCCGGAGGGACCGGGACAATGTCCTTATTGTGATCGAGGACGACGGGGCGGGGATCAACGTAGAAAAAGTCAAGAAGAAGGCGGTTGAACGGGGCCTTATTACAGAGGAAACCGCGGAGAGCTACTCCCCGGAACAAGTATATGACCTCCTCTTCCAGCCAGGCTTCTCTACGGCCGATAAGATAACTGATGTCAGCGGCCGCGGTGTCGGGCTGGATGTCGTCAAGACCTCCATAGAATCCCTGAAGGGGACCATCAAGGTCGATTCGGCGGAGGGCGAGGGGACCCGCTTCGAGCTTGTCCTCCCCCCCACCATGGCAATCGTGATGGTCATGATGGTCAGGGTCAACGGGAGGAGGTGCGCCATCCCAATTACCAACGTGGCAGAGGTCGCAAGCCTCACGGCGCAGTCAATCCATCAGGTCGGGAGGAACGAAGCAATCCTCCTCAGAGAGGAAATTATCCCACTCCACCGTCTCGACGACATGTTCGGGAGGTCGGAGCAGGGAGAGATCCTGGTCATTATCCAGCACCGGCATATGAAGGGGGCGATTATCGCCGACCTCATTGAAGGCCAACAGGAGGTTGTCATTAAACCACTTTCCCGGTTCATCGGCTCCTGCCGGGGAGTGAGCGGAGTCACGATACCGGGTGACGGGGAGGCGGTGGTCGTCATTGACGTCGCGTCAATTGTGAAGGAGCAGGGCCAGGTTACCGGGAAAAGTGAAGCTATTTCACGTATGAGGACCAAGGTGAGGAAAACCACCATGCAGCTTTCAGCAAACCAGCGCGATGCGCTGCGGGAAATGGGAAACATCGGTGCGGCTCATGCAGCGACGACACTGTCCACCATGCTGATGACGCCTATCGAGATCAACGTGCCTGAGATCCATATCGTCGATATCTCTCAGGTCCATGAATACCTCGGAGACGAGATTGCAGCCCTCGTCCTCTTCCAGATCCAGGGAGAGGTGACCCCTGGCGGATATATCGTCCTGCATATTCCCAAGGACTCGGTCCAGCGGCTGACTAACCTGATGCTCGGGATGACCGAGGAAAACCGCGAATTTTCGGAGATGGACGAGAGCGCCATCCTCGAGATTGGAAATATCATGGTTTCGGCGTTCCTGGACGCAACGGCAACGCTCCTCAACATTATCATGCTTCCGTCACCCCCGCAGCTTATCCTGGATATGCCGCACGCGGCCATGGAATCGATCCTTGCATCGCAGGAGACGGCTGAATTGAATGACGTCGTACTCTTCAGGACCGAACTTCAGTCACCGCAGCACCGGATCTCGGGAAACATATTCATGCTCCCCTATCCCCCGATGCTCATCGACCTCGTGCGGATGCTTGAAGCCCTCCTTGGAGGGCAGGCCCAGTAATTTTCATTTCACTACAGGCAGGTTTGAAGCACCATGCCAGATGCCAGCACCCCTGACCAGCGGTTCGTTATTATCGGGATCGGAGAATGGTCGGTCGGGTCCATGCCTATGTCTTCGATTGGGCTTGGCTCCTGCATCGGCCTTATCCTCCATGACAGGGACCGGGGGATCGGGGGGCTTGCCCATGTGATGCTCCCCGTTTCCCCGGGTAACACGGACCGCCCCGGGAAGTTCGCTGACACCGCCCTTGATACGTTGCTCAAAGAGCTGACCTCGAAGGGATCCAGGAAGTCGTCGATCATCGCCAAGTGCGCCGGAGGGGCCTCGATGTTCAAGACCTTTTCGGGAACCCTCAACATCGGGGAACGAAATATCGCTGCCGTCAGGGAGAACCTGAAAGAAAAGGGGATTCCTATCATCGCCGAGGATACCGGCGGAACAGTTGGCCGGACCATCAGTTATTTTCCCGCTGAAAAGGGCAGGCTTATGATCCGGAGAGGGGATTCCTCCCAGATCGAGATATAACGGAATTCAACCCTTACATTGAAGCTCGTGGGTATCCAGTGACGGTAAGGAGGAATGGAGATATTCCCAACATCCTTGCTACGGGACAATTTTCCTGAAATTAACGCATAATGTGTACAATACCTCATCGTCAGGTAATCTGCATGGTTGAAAAACCGAAATCTAAAATTTTTCAGACCTTTCAGGATGTTTCCAGACCTTGCCGAATACCAGGAGGATCAACCCTTCAATAGGGATGTTCCCCCACACCCCTGGAAAAGATACCACGCCGCCCCCGAAGGGCGCCCCGGTGGCGGTCTCACAGCTCTTCATAAAATAATTTCGAACCAAAAAATAGCTCACTGAAGACGAAAATCTACAAAAATTCTGCCATAAGCAACCCTGATGACGGAATCGCCAACGGCTTGCCATGACTATCGTATGCAAAGGGGGGCAGCAGCCCCCCGGTTCTCATCCATCTCATCCTCTGCCTGTTAAAGGTGAAAACCAAAAAAGATGGTTATAATGAGCCGCATTAATCAATGAAAACGGCTGCAGCGATCGCAGTAGTCCATTTTCCGCCAGGGTCACCCGCTGCTGACTGGCAGGTATTCGTGGTCGTAATGATCTTGCCGCTCGCCTTGTAGATCTGCTCGCGCTCCTGCCATGCTGCGTTCAGGTCGAACTCTATCCCAAGGGTTGTTGCAAGCATAGTGGCAGCCAGGTCTTCAGCGTATTCTCCCGAGATATCCTGGGTTTCACCATAGGCGTGGTGTTCGGAAAGGTATCCGTACGCGTCCTGTTCTTTTGGGACCGCGATGCCGATTGCCGCGGATATCTGGCGGTTGGGCTCGTTGGTATCTATCTTGGCCATCACGCAGTGGACGATTTCACCTGCCTGCAACTCGCCAATACCTTCCTCCACGGACACCCGTAAAATATTCGGTGGAAGGATGCTTGACACGTAAACGAGGTTATACTTCTCGATACCTGCCTGTCTGAGGGCCAGCTCGAATGAGGCAAGCCGGTCCTTGTGCATCCCCAATCCTTTGGTGAAGAATACCTTTCGCGGAGCACCCATGCCATATCCGTTTCTTTTTTTCAGGTTTATACTTTGGGGAAAACCAAATTCAGCACTGATTTTCCTTGATCCTTTAATTTGGGAAACGTTACTGACGGTTCAGGGGATAACTGGTTCCAGGAGTCCGGATAATCCGCAGTGGGGACGTGTTTCCCGGCCGCTGAGGATAATTGTATAAGGACATTCATGGTTCGGTGTATCATAACCCCTTCATACCCGGTCTGCAATACATACAGGAAACTGCTCTGTGCCGATTATTGCATTCTTCAGCAGTTTTACCCTCATCCCATTACCGTTATTACGGTTTATCACCCATCAGTATTGGACATCATGAAGGCGGTACTGGGTCTGGAAGACGGAACTTCAGTGGTCGGCACGGGTTTTGGAGCGGAAGGGACGTCTGTCGGAGAACTGGTCTTCTCGACCCAGATGACCGGGTACATGGAGGCACTGACCGATCCGAGCTACCACGGCCAGATACTGATGTTTACCTTTCCCCTGATAGGCAATTACGGCGTCGACAGGATGAACTTCCAGGCACGGCGGGTGTGGGCAGGCGGGTGCATAACCCGGGAGCTCTGCAGCCGGCCGACAGTGCAGCCGGATATTGCTTCATTCTTCGAATCCGAGGGCATTCCCGGGATGACAGGAGTGGATACCCGGAAGCTGACCATCAAGACCCGCGAACACGGGACTCTGAGGGCTGCCCTCGTCACCGGGAGCGATGACCGCGAGGAGGCGATCCGCCTTGCACGCGCAGCCCCTGACATCTCTACCGAGGACCTTATCCCGACCGTTTCCTGCAACGAGGCCTACCATATCCCTGGAAAAGGGAAAAAAGTCGCGGTCATCGACCTCGGTATCAAGAAAAACATCGTCCTCAGCCTCCTGTCACGGGGTGCCGATGTACGGGTCTATCCCCACAACACCCGGGCGGATGAGATACTGGCCCACAGGCCTGAGGCCCTATTCATCAGCAACGGGCCTGGAGACCCTGAACGGGCGGTTGAAGCGGTCAGGACGGTGAGTGCCCTCGCTGGCCAGATCCCCGTATTCGGGATCTGCATGGGTATACAGATCAGTGCCCTTGCCCTGGGAGGACATACTTATAAAATGAAGTTCGGCCACCGCGGTGCAAACCAGCCGGTCAGGAACACGGACGGTTCAGTGGCGATCACCACCCAGAACCATGGATTTGCGGTTGATGCTGAAAGCCTTCCCGAAGGTGCACAGGTCACCTACCTCAACCTGAATGACAAGTCGGTTGAGGGGTTCGAGGACCGGTACCTGAACATGACGTGTGTCCAGTTCCACCCTGAAGCTCATGCCGGGCCTCACGATACCGAAAAACCCTTTTTTGACTCCATGTTCGGGAGGATCCCATAACATGCCGAAAAAAACCAATATTAAAAAAGTCCTCCTCATCGGTTCAGGGCCCATCCAGATCGGCCAGGCCGCAGAATTTGATTTTTCAGGGTCCCAGGCCTGCAGGGCACTCCGTGAAGAGGGGGTCGAGGTCGTCCTCGTCAACTCGAACCCTGCAACCATCCAGACGGACCCGGGAATGGCTGACCGGATCTATATCGAGCCGATCCGCTCCGAGATCATCGCGAAGATCATTGAGAAGGAGAAACCTGACGGGATCCTTTCCGGCATGGGTGGGCAGACCGGGCTCAACATGACCGCCGAGCTTGCCGAGATGGGTGCCCTCGCGGACGTCGAGATCCTCGGGACACCGCTCGAAGCAATCTACCAGGGAGAGGACAGGGAGAAATTCCGGGCCCTGATGTACAAAATCGGGGAGCCGGTTCCGAAGAGTATCATCGTCACCAGTACCGCACAGATCGGGGAGGTAATCAGCACGGTCGGTTTCCCTGCCATTATCAGGCCTGCCTATACCCTCGGGGGAGCCGGAGGGGGTATTGCAGGCAACCCGGAGGAACTGAAACGGATCATTGAACTTGGTCTGTCCCGTTCCCGTATCCACCAGGTCCTCGTCGAGGAAAGTGTCGCGGGGTGGAAGGAGATCGAGTTCGAGGTCATGCGGGACCCGGCTGACACCTGCATCATCATCTGCGGGATGGAGAACGTGGACCCCATGGGGATTCATACCGGGGAAAGCGTCGTGGTGGCACCTATCCTGACACTCCAGGACGACGAGTTCCATGTCCTCCGGAATGCTGCCCTCAAGATCATCCGGGCGCTGAACGTCCAGGGGGGCTGCAATATCCAGTTCGCGTTCAGGGACGGGGATTACCGGGTGATCGAGGTCAACCCAAGAGTATCACGGTCATCCGCCCTTGCTTCGAAGGCGACCGGGTATCCGATTGCAAGGGTTGCGGCAAAAATCGCCATCGGCCTGCACCTCGACGAGATCACGAACACCGTCACCGGTTGTACCCCTGCGTCCTTCGAACCGGCGATCGATTACGTGGTGGTGAAAGTCCCTCGCTGGCCGTTCGACAAGTTCAAGAATGCCGACCGGACGCTCACCACTGCCATGAAGAGCACGGGCGAGGTGATGGCCATCGGGCGCTGTATCGAGGAGGGGTTCAAGAAAGCGCTCCGGTCACTTGATACCGATGTCACCAACCACACGAGCGAGTCAGAGGTCAGGATGATCCTGAGCCGTCCGACTGACGAACGGTTCCATACGCTCTTCACCGCTCTCCGGATGGGGATGTCCCTCGACGAGGTCCACACCCTCACGAAGATCACCCCGTTCTTCCT
>CAZGXZ010000025.1:0-7832 GCA_964530035.1 uncultured Methanoregulaceae archaeon | reverse complement strand
TGAACCGGTTGACCGGTGCGCCGACCTTCAAGATGGTCGACACCTGTGCAGCCGAGTTCCCGGCCAGCACCCCCTACTTTTACTCCACCTGGGAGGACGAGTGCGAGATCGTTTCCAGCGATAAGCAGAAGGTCCTCATCCTCGGTTCGGGCCCCATCCGCATCGGGCAGGGGATAGAGTTCGACTACTGTACCGTCCATGCCGTAACCGCCCTCCGTGAACTCGGAGTCGAGGTCCATATCGTCAACAACAACCCTGAAACCGTCTCCACTGATTTCGATACATCCGACCGTCTCTTCTTCGAGCCGATGAAGCTTGAGGACGTGGTCAATATCCTGAAGAAGGACCGGTACGACGGGGTCATGGTCCAGTTCGGAGGTCAGAACGCGGTCAACCTGGCCGTCCCGCTGAAAGAGGAGATGGAGCGGATTGGGCTCCCCACGCGAATCATGGGGACGAGTCCTGACTCGATGGACATCGCCGAGGACCGTGACCGCTTCAGCGTCCTCCTTGACAACCTTGCAATACCCGCTCCCCCGAACTCCTCGGCCTACTCTGAGGCCGAGGCACGGGACATGGCCGAGCGAATCGGGTACCCGGTACTTGTCAGGCCTTCCTACGTACTTGGGGGGAGGGCGATGGAGATCGTTCACGACTCCGCCGAGCTCGAGACCTATATGAAGGAAGCCGTCCGGGTATCCAGGAACCATCCTGTCCTGATCGACTCATTCCTCCAGAAGGCCATCGAACTGGATGTCGATGCCGTGTGTGACGGAAAGGATGTCCTTATCGGCGGCATCATGGAGCATATCGAGGAGGCCGGTGTCCATTCAGGGGACTCGGCATGCGTCATACCGACCCAGTCATTGTCAGACGACCTGATCGCAACCGTGGAAGAATACACCCGCAGGATCGCCCTCGGCCTCGGTGTCGTCGGCCTGGTCAACATACAGTACGCCGTCAAGGACGGGACCGTCTTTGTCCTTGAGGCGAACCCGCGGGCCAGCAGGACCGTGCCCTTTGTCTCAAAGGCCGTGGGCATCCCGATCGCAAAGATTGCAGCCAAGGTCATGATGGGCAGGACGCTTGCCGATCTCGGGGTCGAGGAAAAGAAGATCAGCCATGTCGCCGTCAAGGAGGTACTCCTGCCGTTCAACAAGCTGCCCGGGGTCGATACGGTGCTCTCTCCCGAGATGAAAAGCACCGGAGAGGTCATGGGGATCGACTACGACTTCGGGCGTGCATATTACAAGGCCTGTATCTCGGCCGACAACGAGCTCCCCACCGAGGGCAATGTGTTCCTCTCCGTCACCAGCGAACAAAAGGACGCAGCCATCGTTATTGCCAGGAAACTCCGTGACCTGGGGCTGAATATTTACGGGACGGAAGGTACTGTCGCCTTCCTCGCTGATGCGGGAGTCCCGGCACACCTGGTCAGGAAAGTCCAGGAGGGCTCCCCGAACGCCATTGACCTGATGCGGAACGGGGAGCTGCAGCTCATTATCAACACCCCGACCGACAAGCAGTCCCGGCAGGACCACTACCAGATCATGCGGACCGCGGTGGACTACCAGATCCCCTATATCACCACGCTGCCTGCGGCATCGGCGGCCACCGAGGCGATAGAGGTCATCATGCGGTCTGATATCACCATCGAGCCGCTGTCGCATTATATCGGGGATGTTTAAACAGGAGGCAATCCATGGAGGACACCTATCATGCCTGGTGGACAGGGTTGTGTTCCTGCTTCCGTGACCGGGGCCTCTGGGGGGTCAGCGGCCTTGTCCTCCTTTATACCATTGTCCTGTCCTGGTTCACCATCCTCCAGCATTATGCCTATGAGTCCTCGTTCTGGGACCTCGGGCTGTTCGAACAGTCCCTGTGGACGACCCTCCACGGCCAGCTGCTCAACAACACCGCCGAGGGGATGAGCCATTTCGGTGTCCACAACTCCCCGGTCCTCCTGCTTCTGGTGCCGCTCTATGGGGTATTTCCTTATACCGAAACGCTCCTCGTGGCCCAGAGCCTTCTCCTGGGACTGGGGGCAATACCCGTCTACCTCCTGGCGAAAGATGTCCTCGACGGGAACAAGGCCATCCTTTTTGCTGCACTCTACCTCCTTTACCCGGCACTTCATGGTATCAACTTCTTTGACTTCCACGAGGTCGCCTTCCTCCCCCTCGTCGCCCTTTTTTCATTCTACTTCCTCCACAGGAAAAATATCATTGCGTTCGTCGTCTGCAGCCTCTTCTGCCTGATGGTCAAGGAAGACGCAAGTCTCATCATCGCTATGTTCGGGCTCTACGGGTGGTACCTCAACCGGGGAAAGGGATGGAATGAAACATTCCCCTATATCGGGGTGACATTGTTATCCATCATCTGGACCGCTGTATCCGTGTTCTACCTCATTCCCTTCTTCAACACTGCAGGAGTCTACCAGTATTTCGGGATCTACGGGAACACGACCGCGAATATCGCCTGGGAAGCGCCTGAAAAAGGGTTGTACATCGTGAACATGCTCCTGCCCTTTGGTTTTCTCCCGTTGCTTTCTCCCGGGACCTTTGTCCTCTCCCTCCCTGCATGGGCCGAGGTCCTGTTCTCCTCCCGTGCCCATTTCAGGTTCGCCTACCACTATTCAGCCATCCTCATCCCGTTCATCGTTATTTCGTCGGTATTTGGGCTGAAATGGCTCCAGGGCGTGGAGTGGCGGTCGGTCGGCCGCCGTACCGGGGCGATCCTCGTGGCAATCTGCCTGATAAGCCTTGCAAACACGCTCGTGAACCCTGCATCACCGCTCTCGGTGTCGTATGGCATACCCACGCCCACCGACCAGCACCACATCATCGACCAGGTCATCCAGAAGATCCCGCCGGGTGCATCGGTTTCAACACAGAACGACATTGGTGCCCATCTCGCAACACGGGAACATCTGTACTTCGGGTACCGCGACGGCGTGGATTATATCGTCCTGCATACCGGGGCGGACCCCTGGGACGAGATGCCGCTTGATGTCAATATTGCAAAGGAGCGCTACCACCAGGTATTCTACCAGGGCGGAGTCCTTGTCCTCGAAAGGAATGGACTCGAAAGAGGCAGTGTGTAAGTAGCAAGAATAGATGATATTCTCATTATCACCTTTCCTGTTCGGGGTAATGATCACAATACAGGCGGCCGCTGTTCCAGATCTAATGACATCCCGGAGGAAAATACGACTTTTTCTCATGTTTTTAAGATGCCCCTGCGAAGAAAACCGTAACCTGACTTTTCATCCCGCCATAAACCTGTAATATGGAGAACACCCACCAGTATAGTCAGTGAATCCAAGTCATGGGTAAAGGAACCGTCGTGCTCTCCTACTCGGGAGGGCTTGATACTTCAATCTGCATCCCGCTCCTCAAGGAACGGTATGGATATGACAAGGTCGTGACCGTCGCGGTCCATGTCGGCCAGAGGGACGAAGAGATCCGGACGGCAGAGGAGAAGGGAAGAAAGATCGCCGATATCCATTATACCATCGACGCACGGGACGAGTTTGTCCGTGACTACATCTTCAGGGCCATCAAGGCGAACGGGTCGTACGAAGGATATCCCATGGGCACTTCCCTGGCCCGACCCCTGATCGGTGAGAAGGTCGTCGAGGTCGCCCGCAAAGAGGGGGCCAAGGCGATTGCCCACGGCTGCACCGGAAAGGGAAATGACCAGCTCCGTTTTGATTTTGTCATCCGTTCGGCCGGGCTCGAAGTCGTCGCCCCCATCCGGGAGCTGAACCTCACCCGGGAGTGGGAGATCGGGTATGCAAAGGAGCATGGCATCCCTGTCCCGGTCGCCCAGGAAAAACCATGGTCCATGGACGAGAACTGCTGGTCACGCTCGATTGAGGGCGGCAAACTCGAAGACCCGGCGTTCCACCCGCCTGAGGAGATCTACCTCTGGTCGAAGTCCTACCGGGAAGCCCCCAGTGAGCCGGAGACCCTCACGGTTACCTTTCAAAAGGGTATACCGGTCTCCATCGGCGGAGAGTTCATCGACGGCTACACGCTCATCCAGCAGCTCAATGAAATCGCCGGCAGGCACGGCATCGGACGGAACGATATGATAGAAGACCGAATCCTTGGTCTTAAGGCCCGCGAGATCTACGAGCACCCGGCAGCTACCGTCCTCTTAACCGCACATCGGGATCTCGAGCAGCTGGTCCTCACCCGCCAGGAACTTGCCTTCAAGAGGACCGTGGACGACAAGTGGTCCGAGCTTGCCTACATGGGGCTTGTCCACGAGCCGCTCTATTCTGCCCTGAATGCTTTCATCGATACGACGCAGGAACGGGTGAACGGGACTGTCGACGTCCAGCTCTATAAGGGAGGAGTCCGAGTCCTCGGACGTTCGTCACCGGACGCGATCTACTCGGACGAACTGGTCTCGTTCGACTCGACCTGCCTTGACCAGTGCCACGCCATCGGGTTCTCGGAGTACTACGGGATGCAGGCACGGATTGTCCAGCAGAAGAAGAAGGGGAACTGATACCATCTTTTTTCCCTCCAGGGATATTGGACGTCAATTCCATGGATGTTCACCCTATTTTCAACAGGGCTGAAAAGGAATCAAATTCTGGAAACGGGTATTAACCAGCCACACCTATTCTCATACATGCCCTGGCGAACAGCATCCCGGCTTCCGGGTCTTATGATAAAGTCAAACATATCATGAAAACCGCGGTTCTTTCCTGCAATGACTTCGTGGTCCTTGGAGGTGCCGAACGGCACATCCTTGACCTCGCAACTGCACTCGATGCGGATATTGTATGTCCGCGGTACGACCCTGAAATCATCCGTAACTACGACCCGGCCGGAAAGATCAGGATCATATCCCTGGGAAAGGCGCTTCCTCCCGAGCCTCGGAGGCAGTTCGAGGGAATGCGGCTCTTCAAACACCTTGATATCGGGTATGACTTCGTTATCTGCATGGACGACATGGCTGTACGGTACCTCGTCCACGACATCCCTCACCTTTACTATGTCCTGTCCCCACGGCGGGCCTTCTATGACATGTATTACCCGACGCTTGAAACCTATCATGGAGTGCACAGGTGGTTCTACTGGGGGGTTCTGAACACTTTCAAGGCTGTTGACCGCCGCTTTGTCAGGAAACACGTCCGGAACTTTGCCGCCAACTCGCATAACGTCCGCAACAGGATTTACAAGACCTATCTCCGGGATGCCTCGGTGCTGTACGCCCCGGTGCATACGAACCGGTACCGGTACGAACCTTCCGAAGGATACTGGCTTTCAGTTGGCAGGGTGGATAAGTGGAAGCGGGTTGAACTCCAGGTCGAGGCGTTCAGACAGATGCCGGAAAAGAAACTTATTGTTGCCGGTCCGGTCTACCCGGCATACTCATGGCTGAGAGAATCGGCGCCGCCAAATGTCACCTTCCTTGGACCTGTTGGCGAAGACCGGTTAATTGATCTTTATTCACGGTGCGAGGGGTTCATTACGACCGCCATCGACGAGGACTTCGGCCTGACGCCGGTCGAGGCGATGGCGTCCGGAAAACCCGTAGTTGCCGCGAAGGAAGGGGGGTACATGGAAACGGTCATCGACGGACACACCGGGCTCCTTGTATCACCCATTCTCCCTGAAATCATTCATGCGGTCCGTATGGTCGGGGCAGACCCTGACAAATACAGGGACGAGTGCCTCAGGCAGGCACGGCGGTTTGATTTCGAGGCCTTTGCTGATGAGGCGAGGAGGATCGTCACTGGTATTTATAAAGCGGATAAGGTCTGGGTTTCCTGAACAATGATGCTAAACAGCCTTGGGCCAGGGTGACATTTTCCAAATTTTCTGGAGTGATTACAACAGTCTTTTCGAAGTAAGGGCCCATAATGGCTTTTAATCCAATGTTCCAGGACTTTTCTCCTTCAAAGTGTTTTTTCTTGGAAAGACTTTCACCACGACTCATCCAGGGTATTTGCTATTAAGGGTACTATCCATCTCCTTGAAAGTCAACCAGGGAGTGGCTAAAAGAAAAAATAATTTGGTTGAAATCGGCTATCTTCCATTTTTATTCACCCGATTGTACAGATCCTCAATCATTTGTAATTCCAATCATGGAATTTACCAGAACCGATTTTTTGTTTTCACTCTGAACAGGCAGAGTATTAGATGTGAACCGGGGGGCTGCCGCCCCCCAAACCCCCTGCATACGATAGTCACGGCAAGCCGTTGGCATTCCTTTATCGGGGTGGTTGGAGTATAGCTTTTGTAGTTTTTTTTCTTCAGCGAGATTTTTTCAACTGGAAATCTTCATGAAGGACCGTGAGGCCGCCGCCGGGGCGCCCTTCGGGGACGGCGGGGTATCTTTTCAGGAGGGTGGAGACACATCCCCACTGGAGGGTTGTTAGGGATAAGAAATCGGGAAAGGTGATGTTACTGGTATTTGGCAAGCTCTTGGAATATTCTGAAAGATCTGAAATATTTCAGATCCCGTTTCTTCAATCATGCAGATTTGCTGACAATTGTGTCACGTAAGGAAGAATTATTCATAAAAATGAGATTTTTAGGTTCCTCGAAATCCGCTATCTTCCTTTTTATTCACCCCATTATTACAGATCTCTACAAGTTCTAATTCCACCTATAGAACTCCTATGAAAATGCTAAAATGGCCTCACAAAAAGGAGATTTTGGATTGGGTTTTCATGGTTCGGGTTTGAACTCCTGTTCATGTGCGCTTTAACAGAGTCGAAAAAAACGGAAAGCGGATTTTTCGACTACCGACTTCAGGTCTGGAAATTACGCACTCTGGAGTGGATTATGGTTAATGAATAGTTGGCAATGTTCCATGAAGAATATCTAGTTGATATCAAATTCTGGAGGAGGTAAGTTAAGGGTCACCTTAACAGGTGAGGATAAAAAATGGGGATAAAAAAGAAACAATACAAGTCAGATGAGCTTTTTTCCTGCATCTGGGCCTGGGGCACACTGGAAGACATCGGTTATCTTCACGATGATCAGGGTCTTCGCAGGGGCCTGGGGCATTTTCTCATGGACCATTGCGACCATCCTATCGTAATCAAGGCCGCTTGTCTTCAGCTCGGCCTTTCCCTTGATCTGGAAGCACTTCTTCGCATCAGGATCCCATGCGTAGACCGCCACCAGGGGGTTCTCGACCAGGTTCTTGTGGGACTTGTTCATGTAGTTGTCGGCGATCCAGATGGTGTCATCGGCGACAAGTTTCACAAAAGCGATCGGTGCGACGTTCGGGACACCGGCCTTTGACGCGGTGGCGACCGGAAAGACCTTGACCTTCGAAAAGGTCTCCTTCATCTCAGCATTCAACGCTGCCATGGTTAACATCTCCTGGAACTGGGTGTGGACAATGGTTTTGATTAGGTTCACGGGAGATATGCCTTTCGGGTCATGATAATGAAGTGGAGGGATACCTCCATTAGCTCTTAATCAGCGGATTTGAAGGTATCAGTAGTCCACCGAATTTCCATATCCTGCACATTCACGGATGCAGGGCTGAAAAAAGGAAAAAGGTGATTGTGTAGAGTCCACCCCTAACTTTAAGGAAAGGTGGACCGTATACATCACATGGATACCAGAGAATTTGGGAGGCTGATATCTTATGATAATCAGGCTTTAGAATACCTCTGGGATAAAATTGGGAAGCATATTTGCCCTTATTGCTATTCTCATGAACACTATTTCATGAGAGGCAAACGAATCAGGTGTAAACGCTGCAAAAGAGACTATTGGCCTTTAAAAGTTTAAAATTTGGCTTTGTTGAAATGCTCAAATAAGAAAATCGACCGATAGATCAAAGGTACATTA
>CAZGXZ010000024.1:0-20209 GCA_964530035.1 uncultured Methanoregulaceae archaeon | reverse complement strand
CCTTGGCGAGGTTTTTACCCTCTTAAAAGGCCGTGAGACCGCCGCCGGGGCGCCCATCGGGGGCGGCGGGGTATCTTTTCTGGGGTGTGGGGGTATGCCCCCACTGAAGGGGTGATGTTGATAGGATATCGGGAAAGGTGAGAGTACGGTATTCGGCACGGTCTGGAAGCATTCAAAAACGCCTGAAAAATTTCAGATCCCATTTCTTCAATCATGCAGAATACCTGCTAATTATGTCAGGCAAGGGAGAATTACTCGTTAAAAATGAGATTTTTAGTTCTGTTAAAATCTTCTCTCTCTTCAATTTTATTTACCCTGTTATGAGAGACTTCCATCAGCTGCAATTCCAATCATAGGATCTCAACAAAGCCATTTTTTTCACAATTTTCTTCCTTTTCTTCCAGGGTTCAGGCTTCCGGTGTTGATCCGGTGAATGTACCACAGAAGAAGGGGGTCTGAATGATAATACTCATGATGTCACCATGGCGGACCTGTTTTACAGGTTCCGCTGCCAGGGATCAGGACACAGACATGAGTTTTCCCCATAAAGGATTTCCATGAACCCTCCATATATTATACCCGATTAGATATGCCCGAATATCATTTGAGAGATGCCAAACCGTCCGATAAGGATGCCCTCCTTCAGATATTCAACCATTATGCAGAGAACACGTTTGCTGCCTACCCTTCAGGACCGGTCCCACCGGTATTCATGGACCATGTTGCGGATGGGGCGGTTGCTTTCAGGGTTTGCGAGGCAGGGGGAGATGTCTGCGGGTTCTCTCTCATGAAACCGTTCCTTCCTTTCCAGACCTGCAGGCAGACGGTAACGGTCACCTATTTCCTCTCACCCCCTTGTACGGGGAAGGGTCTCGGGTCCCTGCTCCTCAACGACCTTGTTGCGATCGCCCGTGAACACGGGATTCGGACACTTCTTGCAAACATAGCCTCGAAAAACGAGATAAGTTTGAAGTTTCATGAGAAAAACGGGTTTACACCCTGCGGAAGGTTCCAAGAGGCCGGGGTGAAGTTCGGTGAGCCATTTGACATCGTCTGGTATGAGAGGCATATTCCTGAAAAATAATGGCTTATATCATTTCTGAAGGCTTTGAACAGGGGTTCTTACAATGACCCGGTGACCAGGCCGGCAGGCAGCCTGACGATATATTATGTATCCGTAAGGACCCACCTGAACATGAACCGGAAACCCCCGGGGTATCCATGGGCTCAGTGGTCAGTGGAAAAGCCGGAGGATTTCAGGTGCAATCAGGAGGACGGCCCATGGACCTTGATTTTTTCGAGAATATGCCCGAAAATGAGAAACGGTCATACCTTGAGTTCATCCTTTGGCATTACCGTGTCGTCGATGCGTTCTGGTATATCTTCACAACGGAACAGTATGGCCAGCAGGCTGCTGATGCCCTGAATGAACAGGTCTGGGGACGCGTTGCGGGAATGGCAGCACGGGACATCAGGCAGAGGTTCGCAATTGCGGAAAGGGGGCTCAAAGGATTGAGAAGGGCCCTCCGGTATTTTCCATGGGCTGTCATCGTTTCATACGACATTGAGGAAAGCGATGATGAAATGATCCTTTCCGTCCCGGTCTGCCCCACGCAGGAAGCCCGTCTGAGGCGCGGCCTTCCGGAATATGCATGCAGGGAGATGCACCGGGCGGAGTTCACCAGCTTTGCCCGGGAGGTTGACGAGCGCATCAGGGTCGAGTGCATCTTTGCCCCCCCCGGTCCGCATCCTGAAACGATGTTCTGCAAATGGCGCTTTTTCCTTGAAAAGACCGAGTGAAACAGGAAGGCCGGGAGTAATCTCCTCCGATCCCCGGTACCCCGTCCATTCAGGTCAGGATTTCTCTTCATACCAAAACACCCGTTTCCCTGAACGGAACGGCTGCATGAACCTATCTGTCATGAGGTGCAAGGTACATTTATGACGAGCCGGGTACTGGTCGCTTATGCAACAAAGAGTGGATCGACGGCTGAAATAGCCCAGGCGATTGGAAAGGAACTTGAATCACCCGAAGTCCAGGTCACCGTCATTGAGATGAAACAGGTTTCCTCACTGGAGGGGTATGATGCAGTGGTGCTGGGAGCACCTCTCTACATGGGAAAGGTCCTGAAGGAGTGTGCCGTGTTTGCCGATCGGTACCACGAGACGTTATGTTCGATGCCTGTTGCAGCCTTCGCTGTCGGAATCGCCCCGGTAGAACCACGTTCAGGATCGGTTGAAGAGGCACTTCAAAAACTTGCCGCGGCGCTTGGACCGGTAAAACCGGTCTCTAGCATAGTATTTGCAGGAAAACTGGATGCTGCAGGCCTCTCTTTCATCTACAGGAAGATGGTTTCGCTCCTGAAGGTCCCAAGCGGCGACTTCAGGGACTGGACGGCCATTTCGGAATGGGCTCGCAGTCTCCGTCCTTTGCTCCTGCAGCAATAATATCTCGCGAAACCGGTTGCAGGTATCTCAATGCGGAAGGCGCCCTGATGGCCGTCATTATTCCCGGACGGACGGTATGAAGTACACCCGGTCCCCGGAATAAAGGGGCTACAGGTCAGGATTCGTACCTGGTTACGTGCACACGGTCCTGCAGGGATCTTCAAAGACGGTACGCGGAAATACCTCTCCAGGGCATTCAAGATGACAGCGTGGCTCCCGGGATACTGCGATTCTTGCTATTGAGACCCGGTTGTTGTCTTTTTTAGACTCCGTCACCTCATTTCCGCTGTCGACCACCACCCACAACGTATGGGGACCGGTAGCCGCGTCATCCGGGACCGCCAGTGAAGCACTGTGGCTGACTGTCTCTCCCGCTGCCAGTTTTCCGACATACTTCGTCAGGAGGACTGCATATCCTCCTTCACCCGTCTGGTTCACACCGGCAGGGGCGATACCGGTACAGAATGGCTTGTCCGGGCACCGGGACAGTACAACCTGGACATAAAATGGTCCTGCATCCTTCTGGCCGGTATTCCTGACAGAATAATTTGTCGCGAATGGTTCACCCACGGCAAGTTCCATCTCCTGGCGTTGACCTTCAACAACCACAAGGTCCGGCAGGAAGAATGGAATGATCGTGACGGAAATATTGACCTTGGGAGGCGGAACCCGGGCCCTGACCGGCGTAGGTGTCTTTGGCGGCAGGCGGGCGTTCACGAAGGAGGTATGGTCCCAGGGTGAGAAGTCCGGGGACGTGTTCACTATTTTCCCGGGTCCCTGGACCTTGGAAACAGCATAATCGCGCAGTCCCACAAGACCTTTCCCCTGAGTAGGTATGCCCTTGAAGGGCGTCGTGTATGATTTCTCCGGAACGCTTCCGCCTTGTCCCCCTTGATCGGAAAGGTCCGGCCAGTCTGCCATCACAACACCGATAAAGAGGCATACCAGGAAAATACAGACGCACATGGCAGTCCTGGAGTAGGTCGTCCTGATATTCATCCTTCACCTGATTTCTCCATCCAACGTCCTTCTATAATGGGTTTCTCAGATGCACTTTTAACTTACACCAGGCCGGCTACCGCGCCAAAAAAGTGCGATTACTCTCTGGCCCTTTCAAAATCGATAAAACCGTTATAGGGATCAGTACTCAACAGCCTGACACGTATTTTCTTCCCGACGAACAATCCCCGTTCCCCCCGGACCACGCGGCCCTCGGCCGGCGGGTCAAGAAGCCGGACGTAGGTCCCTTTTTCTGAGGCGCCGGTCACAAGTGCATCGAATACTTCCCCTATCCGTTTCCTGAGAAGCACGGCGGCCGCCGCCTTTCTCACAAAACGCTCCACCTTCTTGGTCCTCTTTTCCCGGTCAGATAACCATTCTGCCAGGTGTTCGAGTTCCCTGAAAGAATATGGGGCGGGTCTCCCGTCAAGGGCTGCCTTGAGAAGCCGCTGGTTCACAAGGTCGACATATCGCCGGTTCGGAGCAGTGGCATGGGTGTAATCGGTGACCGCAAGGGCAAAATGACCAAATGGTTCCCTGCCCGGTTCGAGCGCCATGTACTCGCCTGAACCCAGGAGCTTGACCACGGTGAGTGACAGGTCGGGAAACCGTTCGGGGTCAGCCTCCTTCCGCCTTATAAGAAATTGCGAGAGCGCTTTGGCATCGGGACTGGCAGGAAGAGTTTCCCCATAGGAGCCTGCGACCCTGACTATCCCGTCCCAGTACTTCGGAACGCGCACGACCCGCTGGATCATGGGAACACCGGCGTTTCCGAGAAAATCGACCATCGTCCCGTTTGCAGCTACCATGAACTCCTCGATCAGGCACCGGGCAGTGTTCTGTCTCTGGAGCACCAGGTCGCGGACGAGGTCGTCTTCCATGACCGGCTGGGCCTCGATGGTGTTCAGAACAAGCGCTCCCTGCCCGGTGCGGTATTTTCTCAGGCGTTCCATGGCCTCGACCTGGAGATGGATCTGCTGCTCAAGCCCCGGGACATCACGGATTGCCGCTGGTACCGGACCCGTCCCTTCAAGCCAGTCACCTACCTCCTCGTAGACAAGTTTCGCCTTGTTGCGGACGGTGGCCCGGTACAGTTCGCCATGCAGGGTGCTCCCGTCCTTCTGGACGTTGTATTCCATGACAATCGCCTGGTGGTCCCTGCCGGGCAGGAGCGAGGTGATATTCTTGGAAAGCCGGTCAGGGATCATCGGGAACGTCTCAACCCCCGTATACACCGAGTTGCCGTTGTGTTCCGCATGTCTGTCGGTCTGGGAACGTTTTGGGACACACATATCGACATCTGCGATAGCCACCCTGACATTGATAGCCCCACCAGGCAGCGGTTCACAGAACTCCAGCTGGTCAAGGTCCATGGAGTCGTAATTGTCAATGGATGACCAGAGCAGGTGGCGGAGATCGCGTGACCCCTCCCTGGGTATCCCGGTCGGACCCTCGTCGACAGCCTCGACTTCACGCATCACCGGCCGTGGGAACCAGGGTTCAAACCCATACTTCTCCATTGCCTTCCGTGCAATGGCCCTGAGGTCTACAAACTGCTCTTTCATGGGAGGACTGTGAAAGGTGGGGCTTTCAGTTTAAAAAAACAGATGTCTTTTTACCCAGTGCGGATGTGGAGTACCAGGTCCGGAAAGGGGTGTCCGTCAGGGATCTTGAAATCTGGTTTCAAAAGATTCTTTTTACAGATCCTGGCCCCATATATTGACATTTTATCCACATCCATAGGTTGAAATAACCTCGCATGCCATGTTCAATCCGCGCCCGGGTTGTAAGACCGCCATGAACCAGGTCCACCCGGGGTGGAGATGGAAACCCTGGCTGAAAAACCAGGGAGAGCCAGGGATATTCCCATTTCACACAGAGGGGTGGTGAGCAATGAAGTCACATCTGTATTATGGAGCGATGGTAACCGGCATACTCCTCATGTTCCTGGTTGCCAGCCCGGCTATGGCTGCTTCCGGTATCATGTGGACGAAGTCGTACTATCTGAACCAGGGCCTCGGGGTCATGCACGAGATACAGGTCGACTGCGGGGCGAAGTTGGAGCTGGCCTCTCCGCTGGGAGGCATTTATGACCTCTATGCCCTCAGAAATAATGATGGACCTGGGACCTGCGGGTCAAACGATTATATCATGGCCCATTATGACAAGATTTCCCCGGCAGTGCTCGGAAAAAGCACCATGTTCCTTGAACCGGGGCTCTGGTGCGTTGTCGTCCAGGCACGCAGCGGTAACGGGAAGTATCTCCTTACTGTAACACGGGAGTGCACGGTACCGACCCCCACCCGGACTCCGACCAGGACCCCCACACCACTGCCGACCATGACTCCGTCGCCAACACCCACGCCCATAGTAACACCGACACCCCAGAATCCCTGTTCTTCTCCGCTCATTACAAGCCAGAAGACAGGGTTGTTGAGCGAGGGCCAGACCAGGGTTTATGCATACAAGATAGGGGGACCCCGTACCACTGCAGAATGGGTGCTTACCGGACCATGCGGCTCGCTTGTCCCGCTTACATTGTTCACTACCACCCAGGCGACCAGTTTTCAGCGGGCCTTCTGCGGTCCGGACTTCGATCTCTACCTTTACAAGGACTGCGACCCCCGCTCCAGATGGTGTCCCGCACTCCATTCTGATACGAGAAGCAGTTCCAATGCCTACATTTCTGTACAGAATCCTTCAGCAGGTTCGACCTACTACGCTCTTATCCATGCCAGGGATTCGGGAGGGGCGTATACGCTTACCAGCCGCAGCTACCAGTGTGAAGATGATGGGACCATTATGATCTGAAGAAACCCGGGTTGCCGGACATCCCACGGGCTATCCCGGCTGATCCCCCCCAGGGAACCTGCAGCCGATGTCCTGGTCTGTTTGAGATCCCGGCAGCGATCGTTGCCATCATGCGGATCTTCATCATTTCAGGGTGCTTCAGATCGGGAAATGCAGAAACGGTGTCCAGGAATGGTTTACGGGGGGATGTACCAGACTCATCACCTTTTTCTCCACCCCGTCCTCACCACTATACCAGGTACTAGTGATGGCTGAAGATCCTATGAGTCCTGAAAGGGAGGAAGGCCTGGACCAGGGAAAGGTCCGGGATCCAGTGCCAGGCGGGCCGGCAGGGGCTGTTTCCAGCCCCATGCCCATGGAAAGCACGAAGAGGTCAAAAAACAGCCTGCTCGGAATACTCGTGGTTGGGTTCATCATCATCGCCATTCTCGTAGTGGCAGCTGCATTTCTCACCATGAGCGTTTCCATCGCAGCGCCGGACCAGAACGCGATATATCCCTATTCAACCACATATTCGGTTTCCTTTCCCGAAGGCCAGCCGGTAACCATTGGAAATTCCCGTATCATCGTCCTTTCCTTTGAAAACGAGATGATCACCGACATCGATGGCAAACGGGAAAAGCTCGCTGTTGGCGACGAGCGGGTTGTTTCCGGACGGCATGCACGGGTCACATCCCTCGGTCTCATACCGGTCATTGACACGAACTTCCAGATCTCCCTGAAATACAAGGGAGTCGTGAATAATCTCGCCAATTTCGACCTGACTATCAGGACATCATCACAGGTCCCGGATTATGTCATCCAGCGGATCCTTCCACCGGTGATCAACGCACGGCCAGCCCAGTTGTAAGGTCCCGCTCCCGGGTACTGCAGCCACCATTTTATATTTCCCAGGGAGGGTGGACAGGATACCTTTGAAGTTCCCGGGGAAAGGGTTTGGGTGCCCTTATTGGTGTTACCCCGGGTATGACATCCGATCATTCTCATGAGATCCTCCGGGGCCGGAGCCGAACGGACAGTTCAGGATTACGCCACAGGTTTGAGAAGGTATCTTTGATGATTGACACTAAGAAGACCATCTTCATCCTTTCTTCAGGCCACCTGGTCACCGATATCTACATGTCTGTTATCCCGGCCATGATCCCGCTTCTCATCGTGCAGAACGGGTATACGTATTTCATGGCCGGGCTCCTTGTCACGACCTACAACCTGGCATCCTCGTTCACTCAGCCGGTACTTGGCTGGCTGTCGGACAACCGCGGCATGGCGCTGCACATGAGTTACAGTCTCCTTATCAGCGCAGTCTTTATCGCACTCATGGGGTATGCCTCCAATTATGCGCTACTCCTCACCTTCGCTGCAATTGCTGCCCTTGGACATGCTTTTTTTCACCCTTCAGCCCTTTCTCTTGTATCCAGGCTCTGTTCGGAAGGGAACAGAGGGAGCCTGACTGCAATTTTTGTCGTCGGGGGGAACATCGGCTTTTCATGTGGACCTGTGCTGACCGGGGCCATCCTGGCGGCTTACAGCCTCCCGGGCCTGGCCTTGCTCATGATACCGGCACTGATCGTGGCACCGGTCCTCTACTCCATGCTTCCACCGCCCAACAGGGGTGGTACCCTGCCAATACAGGACCAGATCCCAAAAAAGCCTGTTCAAGGTTCACTCAAACCGTTCGCAGTGCTCATTGCTGCATCCACCTTCAGGGCCTGGTCTGTCTTTGCAGCCATCGCATTTCTCCCGACCTTTCTCGTCCAGAAAGGCTACGAGATCACGACGGCGAACCTTCTCGTCACCATGATGCTCCTCGCGGGTGTGTGCGGCCAGATGGCAGGAGGGTGGCTCTCGGACAGGTACGGAAGAAAGGAGTTCACGGTGGGGGCACTTGCACTGTCACTTCCCTCGTTTTATCTCTTCATGGCCGCTACAGGGGTCGTGGCTCTCATCTTCCTCATCATCTTCGGCTTCGCCCTGTGGTCCACTTTTTCAGTAGCTCTTGCGATGTCACACGAGATGATGCCCGGCAGGACGGGTATGGCTTCAGGGATGATGCTCGGATTTACCATGGGTATGGGCGGTATTGGCGCGGCCGTGAACGGGATGATCGCGGACAGGGTTTCACTCGCCGCGGCTCTCGGTACGATTCCCGTACCGGTTCTCATCGCACTGATCCTCTTTGCCATGGTTCCATACCCGTGGAAGTCGCGGAAGTCTTCACTTGTCCATTCATAACAGGTATGTACAAAAAATGCCGGGCCCCTCATGCAGGGTCATGGTCCTCATGACAGAGATCCGGAACCTATGATAAAACGCACTTTTATTCCAGATTGATCGGGAAAATGATTCATGCCTGTTTCTCTACAGGCGGAGAAGTACCTGTTGCCGCCATCTCCCTCCGGTAAATGACCACCCCGGCAAAGGCTCCAAGAAGGATGTTTAAGTAGAACGTGATCGTCCTCCAGAGCAGGACGAAGATTCCGATGAGTCCTGACGGGATGATCAGGGCATAGAGGGAGGAAGTAGACAGCTCCGTTATCCCTGAAGACCCCGGCGTGAGGGGGATCATCATGACGATTGCGATGACGATCTGGAAGAAAAAGGAGGTCAGGATAAAGGGTTCAAGACCCAGCCCCATGAGGATCACTGACGCCACCATGAACTCCGAAACCCAGAAGACCCCCGTCACCGCCCCACCGGCGACAAGCCCCCACTTCGCCGAGCCGCTGAAATGGTTGATACCCGAGAAGAAGTTGTCAATCTCGCGGTCAACCGTGCTCATGGCCTTTTCTGAGGAGATGCCAAGCTTTGAACCCTTTTTCAGGACCCACGGGATGAACCTCATCAACCCTCGTTTTGCTTTTTCGGGGTACTTCATAGCGATGACAGGTATCGAGAGAAAACTGATCATGAAGACCCAGGCAACAACGATCAGGACCAGAAGGGCCGGACCGAAGGTCCTCCAGAGCGATCCGGTCGCCACGATGATGACCAGTCCCATGATGGTAAGAATGATGCCGTCAAGGACCCGCTCCATGATGACGACGGCTGATGCGTCTCCAACCGATACACCCGCCTTGAACAGCTGGTGCACCCGGACGGGTTCGCCGCCCGCCTGGCCCGGGGTTATCGTGCCGGCAAGAAGGCTGGCGAGGACCGTGTTGACGCAGTACCACAGTCCGACGCGGTACCCGAGCGTCCGTGACATGAGCTTAATCCTCAGGCCCCAGAGGACAAGCGCAATCATGCGGCATGCAAGGGCGAGGAGGAGAAAGAGGACGTTTATTGCAAGGAGTGCAGCTACCGTTTCGGCATTGAACGTTGTCGCGATGATGATGACGATGACGACGGCACTGAACAGAAATGAAAGAGTGATCCATCCCCTTTTCGTCATCTTCACCGTTACCTCACCCCTTCCGCGCACCCCTGCTGCACCGGTATGTTCACATTGGGGAGTATGGAGATAAAAAGGAGTTTTATTTTAAGGCTTACAAACCCACCTGTATACAATACCGCGGTCACACCGCACACCGGGTCCACGTCATGATATCTGTCATCATACCTGCATATAACGAACAGGAACGGATTGGTGACTGCCTCCGCGTCCTCACCCGCCAGACTGTCCCGCGCAGCGAGTACGAAATAATCGTGGTTGACGGAGGGTCAAAAGACCGCACCCGTGAGATAGCCGGGGAATATGCAGACCTGGTATTCATCCAGAAATCCGAGCGGGTAGGCGGTGCAAGAAATGACGGGATCTGCCGGGCCAAATATGACATCGTCGTCACAACCGATGCCGATTCCATCGCAGACGAACGGTGGATCGAAGAGACCCTGAAAGGTTTCAGCGATCCGGCCGTCGTCCTTGCCTTCGGCCCGATACGGCCTGTCTCCAACACACCCCGTAACAGGCGTTATACCCTCCTTTTCAACACTCTTACCTGGTTTGGGGCGGTAACACGGTTTTATTACTATACACTCGGCTGTAACACGGCATTCAGGAAGGACGCCTTCATGAGGGCGGGGATGTATCACACGGTCGATGCAGGTGACGACCTCGAGATCGCAGTCAGGATGAGGCGGATGGGGAGGGTTGCGTTCAATCCCTCCATGAGGGTCGGATTTGATTTCAGGCGGTACGAGGAGTTCGGGTTTTTCAGGACCCTTTTCGAATGGTATATGATTGTCCTCCAGGGGGGCGTCTCGGACAGGTACACCTATACCAGGAAGAATTACACCAATGGTGCAAAGCCGCTGCCTACCCAGACACTCCAGAAAGATATGCCCCCCATCCATCATGGCCAGGAACCGGCACCCTGCGCCTGCCTGCAAGACGAATAGAGATTGAAACTGGGTGAAGTCATCCCGGATTCCGCAGGCGATTTCCCCGGGCTTTATTTGGTGACGACTACCCGGATGAGGTCCATTATACCTGCCTTCCGCGCAGTTCCTGCCTCACCCTGCAGTGCTGCGGCCTCAATGCCCGGCCCCTCGAACATCTCGCGGTTGAGGCGGTCGTTCAGTTCATCAAATATCCTTCTGTAAGCAACACAGTGGGGGTCCACACCAGTCATTTCCCCGCCTGTTGATGCGATGGCGTTGTATGGGCATCCACCACGGCAGTACCTGATATGGGAGCAGTCCCCGCATTTTTTATCGACGACCTCCCTGTAGTGCTCCATCCGCTTCCATGCACCCGACGAAGCAAGGTCTTCCCTGGACGGGTGTGTAGCCACGTTTCCCATGATATACTCCGGCATTCCGATAAACCGGTAGCATGGGTAGATGTTCCCGTCAGGACCGACGGCCAGGGTGTTTCCCATGCAGTCAACAAATGTGCACACACTTCCCCTCCGGGTGAAGACACACCGGCACAGGTCGTTGATATTCATGACCTCGATCTCTCCCAGGTGTTCGAGGTACCTGTCAAGGAGGTAGACCAGAAGTTCACCGTATTCTTCAGGGCTCAGGGCATATTCTCCGGGCGTATTGCTTTTTAAGGAGGGCAGGGCGGGGTGGAGCTTCATGGCAAAGCCGTTTTCAAGGAAAAAACGGAATATCTGCTCTTTGGACTGTACTGACTGCGAGGTGAACGTACAGATGAACCGCACGGACAAGCCGTGTTCCCGAGCGATCTCATATCCCTTCATGGTCTTTTTAAAATATCCCCGTCCCCTCTGGAGGTCGTTTATCTCCTCCGGGCCGTCGATGCTGGAACCAACCGGCACCGAGTACCGGGAGAGTACTTCGGCGATTTCAGGTGTGAGTCTCCATAGGTTCGACTGTATCGCGAAATCCGGCTGGAGATGGAAAAGCCCTTCGGAGAGGAGCGGGAGTGCCTCGCGATAAAAACCGGCACCGGCGAGGAGGGGTTCCCCACCATGGAAGGTAAAGGTGACACGGTCATTGCGGTAGTCCTTCAGCCATTCGACAACGTCCCTGACGGTATCTATGCTCATGACCGGGGACTGTTCATCGCTGCTCCAGCAGTAGCTGCATTTTGAAGGGCACCCAAGTGTCGGGATGAGCATGACGTGGAAGGGATTCTTCATTCCATTCCTTGTACCCCTTTCAGGGAGTAATAGTTACTGAATGGGACGGGTCCCTTCTTTCCCGTCATGAACGCGGCACCTCCAGGACCCCGGACCAGACAGACATCCTCGTTCTGCCGAATATGGGGGAGATTTATAAGAGAGAACGAAGGGTGGTTATGACACGAAAACAGCGCCCCGGGTTTGTTCTCCACCTTCATACCGTTTTCAACCCACCGGATACACAGGGGGAGCACCGGTTTTCCTCACCCGGTCAGCTATGCCTGATCAAGCAGACTGCCGCAATGTTCAACCACGTTCAACACGGATCGATGGTTAATGGATCTCTATATAGTGCGACATGGTAAGGCGGGTAAAAGTACATCCGACCTCCTCGAGGACAACGCCCGCAGGCTGACAAAAAAGGGCCGGGCGGAGATGAGGATGATTGCACGGTGGCTGAAAAAGGCAGATGTTTCATGGGACGTGATAGCCTCCAGCCCCCTGCCGCGGGCGTGGGAGACAGCCGAGATCATCGCCGCTGAACAGGACCCGCACCCGCCGATGGAGGCCTGGGAGTGCCTTTCGACAGGCGGAAACCGACAGGACCTCCGCAAGAATCTCATTGATTGCAGGGACTGCGCCTCTGTCCTGATCGTAGGGCATGAACCCATGCTTTCCGACCTCGTGGGGAACCTGACGGCGGTCTCCTCGAATGCATCGGTTGTACTTGGAAAGGGGTCGGTAGCGAAGGTCCGGGATGTGAGCACCGAGGGTGTCTTTTCAGGAACCCTGGAGTGGCTCATCCCGGCATACATCATCACAGAAATGTAGGCAGATACCAATAATATCAAATTTTAGAGCGCATGGATGAGAAAATGATGTAATCCATATCTGTCCCGCCCCGATTCCTGCCTGACTATGATGGTTCAAGCCTTCCATGAGGGCGGTTACGGAAAATACAGGTATCATGCTTTTATACTGAAAAAGCACACAATCAGGCTGATAATTCCTTGATCCGACTCGGAAGCGCGGTTGTTCTGGTAGCTGTCATCATTATGACCGTTATGCCGGCGATGGCAACGGATACCAGCACAGACTATTCCGTGCAGGGAGGGGAGATCCTCATCCAGTACGCTCCGGGACCTGAGGGCAAGTCCATGGAGAGCATGGGTCTCAAACATGTCAATGACGTCATCGGAGCGAAGGTCTCCCGGAGTTACGGAGCGCTCGGGCTCCCCGGAGTATACCGTATCTCCCTCCCTGACAATGTCACTGAGGACCAGGCACTCTCCTATTACCTGCAGAACCCTCACATCAGGTATGCCGAGCCGAATTACCGCCTGGAACTCGAGGCTATCCCGGACGACCCCCTGTTTTTCAAACAGTGGGGATTGCTCAACACCGTGACCGGTGCCGATATCGATGCTCCTGCGGCATGGGACCTTGTAAACAGGAGCGGTCCGGGCGTGGTCATCGCGGTCATCGACACCGGGGTCGACTACACTCATCCCGACCTTGCAGGGGCGATATGGCATAACCTAGGAGAGGTTCCCGCAAATGGGATTGATGACGACGGAAACGGTTATGTCGACGATGTAACCGGGTGGGACGTCGCTGATGATGACCCTGACCCGATGGACGACATTCCTGCCGACCTCGGAGGAGGTCACGGGACGATGACTGCAGGAGTCATTGGAGCGACCGGAAACAACGCAGTTGGCATTGCCGGTACGAGCTGGAATTCTTCCCTCATGGCAGTCAAGGCTTTCAACAGTTCGGGCGGCTTCTATGACGACGCCATAGCCGCCGTCCAGTATGCAACCCGCAACAATGCTTCTGTAGTCAGTTTTGCCTGGAGGCTCCCAAAGGACGCAAAGGCAGAAATCCTCCGCGATACCATGAGCCGGTCCGGGGCAATATTTGTTTGTTCGGCGGGAAATGAGGCCCAGGACACCGATGAAGTCGAACACTACCCTTCCGGGTTCGACTGCGAAAACATCATCTCGGTCGCGGCCACTGACCCCTCCGACGTCCTCGCAGTCTTTGGCAGCCACGGGGAAGGGTCGAATTACGGAAGGAATACCGTGGACCTTGGGGCTCCCGGACTTGGAATTTTCACAACCTCCCCGCATGAAGGGTATGTCTATGCCGACGGGACCTCGGTTGCAAGCCCTTTCATCGCTGGAATGACCGCGATTCTCAAGGGGGCCAGGCCTGATGCGGACAACCGGGCGATCAAGGAGATGGTCCTCTGGGGGAGTGATCCTGTCCCCTCCCTGAATAACCGGACGGTCACCGGAGGTCGTGCCAACCTGAACCGGAGTCTCTCAATAGCTCTCGGTAATGCAACAGGCTCGGTCGCGGCCTGGTCTGTCCCTGACAATGCATCTGTGTTCATTGACGGGGCCCTGGAACAGTCAGCGACAAACGGCACCTTCAGTGGCATCAAGCCAGGCATCCATGCCATCCGAATCGAAAAACCAGGATACACGGCAGTTACAGGGACCATCCCGGTCAGGCCATGGGATCTTGCGGTGTACGGGGCAGTCCTGGAACAGGTAACTCCCCCAGGCGGGACGCTTGCCGTCTCTTCGGTCCCTCCGGGAGGTTCAATCGTCCTTGATGGCGTAAAAACACCCTTTGTCACAAATGCTACAATACCGGGAGTTCCAGCGGGAAACCACACGGTACGGGTGATAATGTCCGACAACAGGAGTGCGGAGACCGTGACGGACCTCTCACCGGGGGGGACTGCCGGACTCCTCCTCATCCTGCCACCGCCCCAGGCACCTCCCCTTCCCCATGCAGATTTCACCGCAGACCCGCGGTCGGGTCAGTCTCCCCTGACTGTTTCATTCACCGACCACTCGACAGGGAATCCTGACTCCTGGTACTGGTCGTTTGGAGACGGGTCCGTTTCCAGGGAGCAGAGCCCGGCCCATAGGTACGGGGCGCCGGGCAACTATACCATATCCCTGGCGGTATCCAACAAAGACGGGAGCAGTATCATCGAGCGGCCGGACATGGTAACTGTCCTCGAAAAATCATCATAACAATAACAGGGCCCATTCCTGCCAGGAAACATCCCCGTTTTTTTCCTGATACGGTCTGCCAGGACGGATAACCCTAATCCGGTCATAGGGATGATATCATGGCAGTATGTTTTTTCTCTCCACACAGGACAGGGAGACCTGGTCCCGCCTGGCTGCCAAGGCCGAGAATGGGAATATTGCCCCTGAAGACGCACGGTCGGAAGTCAAGGACGACTTATTCCCTGCGCTCTGTTTTTTCATTGGATCCCGTCTATCAGCTTCCGGACGGGTAAGCGATGGCAGAAGATGGTTTTCAGCCGGGGCGGTGTCCGAGGATACGGGCCTCTTTTCAAACGGTTTTCTCCTGGGATTCCTTGAGCGCCAGAAGGGGGCTTTCAGGAAACCAGCGGTCGCTTTTGAAGACCCTCGCCCCTTTATCCATTTCACCGGCGTCCCGGTCATGAAAAATTCGCGGTCAGGGTTCATTACAGCCAGCATGCGGACCCTGCCACGTTTTCCTGGTCCTGTGAAGGTCATGGACCTGGGGTGCGGGGATGGAGGGCTCACCGCTACCTTCGTCCAGGCACTCCTGGCATGTGGAAATGCTCCCTTTGTAGAATCCGTCCTTCTTGTTGACTCTTCTCATGCCATGCTTGAACTGGCCGGAAAAACACTGGGGTCTGTCCTGCCCGGGGCATCCGTGCAGACGATGAACAACCGGATCCAGGAGGCTTCCCTTGCGATTCCAGGACATTACGACATCGCCATCAGTTCCCTCGCCTATCACCACATGCCGTTTCAGGACAAGCTCACCCACCTGGAACGGCTGAAACACGCATTCGACCATTTTATCCTGTTTGAGATGGACGCAAATCATGATTCACCGGAACTTGGCTCACCGGAACTGGCATACTCCGTCTACCAGGCCTACGGGAGAATCATCGACTTCGTCTTTTCCCATGACGCCGACCCGGAAATTGCCTGCGCATGTGTCGATAACTTCCTTATCACCGAGCTTATCTCGATCCTGACTGAACCACGGGGTTCCCGGACAGACTACCACATGACACGCGCCCAGTGGCAGTTGCTTTTTGATCAGGCGTTCCAGGACGAATTTGACCTCCAGTGTGATGTCTCCACATATGCCGACGAGTTCATGGACCTCTTCACACTCCATTATGCGAAAAAACCCCTTGAAATCGATCGCACTGCGCCATGAGCCCGCGCGCTGGTCATCTGGCTTCACGGTGCTGCCAGGAAAGCAGCGGAAAAGGGACATCTTCATTACAGGTCCATATCCCGGTATCTTTCCGTGTCAGGGGCCTACGGGCTGTGTTACCCGGCATCCAACCTGTCAGGAGCCCTGGTTCTCCTGGTTTGAAGCAGGGTGCTCCCCGTTTCTTTTCATGGCAGCAACAGGGACCTCCAGTTCCAGAAACCAGGGGGGATAGGGGATGAATCCATCTGAGCGGAGAGGGTCACGGAGGGTGACCCGGTCTTCCGTTCCCGAGGCTACGACGGCATAGGATGTGTAAACCATCCTCCTGACCTCGGGCAGGTTCATCATCCCGGCAAGGTCACTGCTGGTCACGCCCTGGCGACGTTGATACACTCTTTTATCCCCGGGACCCAGAATGAGGTCCCATTTCCTGATCGTGCATGTAATGGTGCTGATCTCAAGTGCCAGCCAGTGGAGAGGGTTGAGGGTGGGTATGGTCCTTCCGGGTATCCTGATGACAGCTACAACCTTCAGCGCAACCATTGCACCGGTATACACACAGAAGAGGACACAGAAAAAGGATATTACCAGGCCCGGGGCTGCACCAAGGACGGACCATACAAGGGCAAAGAGTGAGAGGGCAAAGAGGGGGAGAGGCGGGCCGGGAAAGATACCTGCGGTCATCTTGGTATCGGTCAGGGGATAGGTGAGCGGGATTCCAGGATACGCCAGGAAATCAAAAAAGACGTGGGTCAGCGCTCCGAGCACCATGGCGCCAAAGACTGGTGCAGTCTGTTCCGTAACCAGGGAACTGCCTGAAGTGACCTGCCAGACCAGTGTGAACGGCAGGAACGCAACTATACACAGGGAAAGACAGCCGATGATACTGTGGGTAAAACCACCATGGGTAAAAATATACGTTTCTGGATGACGGTTGGTGTAACGGACAAGGAGAATATCAATATCCGGGATTACCGCCCCAAACACTGCCATGGGAATGAAATCCGGGGACAGGACCGACATGAAAATGAATGCGGTGAATGCGTGGGATAGGGAGTCCACGAGAATGCTATGACGCGTTCTTACAAAAGACTGATGGAGTGCAGTTCTTTTCCCTATGGGATGTCTCTGGACCAGACACCCCTATCCTCCAAAAACTGCAGCGGGGGGATTACGACATTTCCACCTTCAGAAAATGATAACAATCACTAGGCTCGGCCTGGTCAATACGGTCTGTACCTGATGCAATCCGGAAGAACAATGACATTCAAGAACCATTCGCCATGTAGCAGCTTCCTCAGAAACAGAATACGAGGGGATACCGAGATCACATGACATCCAGTGAAATGACTGAAATGTCGTGTCCCCGATGCGGGCACCTCCAGAGCGTTGAGTTTTACCGTTCGGTCAACGTGACTATCAACCCGGAGCTACGGGGGGAGCTGTTCGGACACGGGCTTAATATCGCGACCTGCGAACGGTGCGGAAGCACGGGTTTCCTGCCTGTGCCCATGTTCTACCATGACATGGCACTCCGGTTCCTCATCCTCCTTGACAGTACTGATGCACTTAGTGATGATACCGCTCACATCTTCGAGGTCTTCATGGGCAAAGGTATCGTTCCCCCTGCATATGCATCCATGATTGAAGGCACCCAGCACCAGTACCGGACCAGGATTGTCAACGCATATGACCGTATGCTTGAAAAAATCCTCGTATTCGAAGCCGGACTGGACGACCGCATCATTGAACTATTATCGTATTTCATCGAGCTTCGTCACCGGGAGGAAAAACAAGAAGGGCCCTTCGAAGTCTTTTTCGAAGACCTGTCAGTCACGGACGATGAACGCGAGGTCCTCCGTTTCAGGCTGTTCCGTGGCCACCACGAATCACAGATCGTCCTGATACCCCGCGAAACGGTCTACCTCGAAGCCTGTGAAAAGTTCGCACCATTATGCGATGACCTGGACCGCGAGTCCCCGACCCACAGGATCGACCACGAATACGCCACCCGCCTGCTCATGGGCAGGGATGTATGAGCCGGTGTCCTCTGTAGACCTTTTATCACAGGAAACACCAACAATAGGAGCCTGGTTTCTCCTGGAGGTCAGCCTTGGGCGACATATGTAAGATCTGCAAGACTGAAATGCGGGATGAGTGCCGCTTTTGTCCTGTCTGTGGTCAGGAAAACAACCCGGAGACCCCCGGGGGAAAATCCCCTGGGGACACTGCCCGGGAGCTTCACCGGAAAGGGGCGGATCTCCTGAAACAGGGGGACATACGTTCTGCACTCCCTCTTCTTGAAGACGCCGTTAAAATAACTCCAGAAGAACCCCGGTTCTGGAACAGCCTCGGGGTTGGCCAGTACCGGGCAGGGATGAACCGTGAGGCGGAGGGATCGTTTCAAAGGGCGGTTACACTCCGCCCGTCAGTATCTGCCTACAGGGAAAACCTTGAAAAGGCCATGGCTGAAGAAAAGGGATCAAAACCTCCACAAAAGCCGGGAAAGAACATCCCAAAAGGAATGATTGCGGGGGTCCTGCTGTTATTTATCATTCTCGCGGCTTTTCTCTTTTTCATCCTTGTCCCGGTCCTGACACACCCCGAGGCACAGCAAAAAGCTCAGGCGGGTGATATCCAGGTGAACCGGACGGAAGTATTCCTGAATGAGGTGATACGAATTACCGGTCATAACATGCCGGCGGATTTCAGTCCCCCTCTGGACGGGGAGTATTGTGATGAAAGAGTCAAGGATCTTTTTAACCGGTTTAAACACTCCGGAATGAACCCGGTCATCCTGATCGGAACCGATAAGCCGGTCATCAGGTCGATGGATGACCTCGGCGATCCCTGGGTTCTCGTTGGTTCATCGGATGGGCAGCGTGCACAGCTATCTCCCTCGGGAGATGCCGTGCTCATCGGAGATGATTTTGTGATACGGGGGGTATCGGTAGGAAGTCCCGAAAACCTGGACCACCTGAGGGCACTGGGAGCGGAGGTTGACAATGAAACCAGGGCACTTCATGGGGCCATCGTCCAGTACAATGAGACCGTCCTCTATGGAACCGGGACAAGCCTGTACTGGTACGAAAGTGATGCCGGTATAGTAGCCGACCAGGAAGGAGCAGTCGTGCGAAAACATGACGAAAGCCTTGCGGCCGCATCACAACGGCTTACAGAGTTCCTCCAGCCCGTGTGCCTCAATACCACGGTGAACATCAGCCACGACGAAACCATCCTCGCCCGCCCCCCATCAGCACCGCTTATCGACCACAACCGCAGGCGCGCTTACACCCTGTTCCACGAGTCCCTTGAATCGGTACAAAGAGGCGATGAAAGAGGTGTTGAGATTACAATGGGGACAATATTAGAGGTGGTTTCACCATTGCCTCCTGAAGAACGGGCATTTTTCCAGGACGGCATAACCTTTGTCAGGTCGCTTACTGAGGCGGTCCGGTTCACGAAGGATCTTGGTGAACCCGGGGGAGTACCCCTGCAGGATATCCGGGATGACCTCGCCCGCGCAGCAGGCTCTGTAAAGAAGGCTGAACAGATACTGCCCCTCCTGAATGCTTCCGCTTATATCGGAAGCTCTGATAAGGACCTGCTATATGAAACCCTTTCTGTGACAAAAAGCCGGATATGCCAGAAAGCCGAACGGTGGCAGGTACCTTTCTATAACCCGGACTGTTCATCCGTGCCGGTCACGGGAACAGTCATCTGAGATCAGGTATCTCTTTTTCCTCTTCCAGGATATGAGGACCTTCCCGTTCCAGGAAGGGCGCTTTCAGGACACCAGGTATCCACAACACCCGTCCCTTGTGGGCAACAGGCTGATCACGGACAGACCAGATCGGGAAGGGAATGAATCCCCCGGGGGCAGATCGCCCACGGTATTGTACAGGTGCTGGCAGAGATGGACCGTCAGGAAGAGGCAGGGTGGTGGGAGGTTGCGAACAGGTTTTCGAACGCGGAGTTCCCAAGACTGTGCGGGATGAAGGTTGAGTCAATTACAAACGGAGAGGTCTGCGTTTCAATCCCGATAGCAGGGACACGGAATGTGAACGGGGTTATTCATGGGGGGGCAATTTTTTCAGTGGCTGACGAGGCGTTCGGGATTGCTGCCAACCTGAACGGACATGAAGTCGCGGTCATGGCCGAAATGCGCT
>CAZGXZ010000023.1:6958-20896 GCA_964530035.1 uncultured Methanoregulaceae archaeon | reverse complement strand
CCGGGCTGAGGCATCGACTACCTTATTTCTTAAAATAATTTGGATTTTCATGTGATTTCTCTCGGTCACAACCTGCTCATGACAGAGGCTTGATATGCGGCACCACGAATGTATGGACCCGTTCATGAAGATTGCCCTCGAAGAGGCCAAAATGGGGCTAGCTGAGGGAGGCATACCTATCGGCTCCGTTCTGGTTATCGATGGCAGGATTGTCGGGCGTGGACATAACCGCCGGGTGCAGGAGGGGAGTGTCATCCTGCATGCAGAGATGGACTGCCTCGAAAATGCTGGTCGGCTCAGTACAGGGAATTACCGACGGGCAGTCCTGTATTCGACACTTTCACCCTGTGAAATGTGCAGCGGAGCAATCCTGCTCTATGGCATCCCGAAAGTGGTGATCGGAGAGCATGAAACATTTCTGGGGCCCGAGGATTATCTGGTGTCGAAGGGTGTCGAGCTGGTCATTCTGGATGATGAGGAGTGCATCCGGATGATGCAGGAGTTCATCGCAGGTAATCCGGCACTTTGGAACGAGGATATCGGCAAAATATTGCCTGAAAAAGGCCTTTGAACCCTCCTCCCTGAAATGGCTTTTTATTCTGGTGGCCCCTGTCCGATCTCCTTTGTTCAGCGAGCTTGTACGGGGCAGATACTGCTTACCACCTCCACCAAACAACAGAACGGGTAGTGGGCACAGTCCAGGATCATGTCCCTGGAAATCAGGGATTGAAGTAGGTATTATCCATAGACCGGGGGGCATCACCCGGAACCGGGTACAACAGGTGTTTTTACCTATGCTTCCCACCTGATTGTATGGCGGACTGGCAGGGCCTGGTGTCAAGGAGTACATGGTCAATCTGGATAATTGCAATAACGACTGTTTTTGCCTTTATCATGATATTTTCAGGATTGCTTTATGGGATTACCCAGGCCATACCTCACCTTCTCTATATCCCTGTTGTCATTGCCGCGTACCTGTATCCACGTCGCGGTTTTTTATTTGCCACGGTCGTTGGTGTCCTCTATATCGCACTGGTCATAAGTATGACCGGCTACGACCTGCTGGCTTCTCTTGAAGCTGTTGCACGGGCGGTTGTTATCATCGTGATCGGCTGGGTGGTCGCATGGCTCTCGCAAAGGGCCCGGGAGAGGGAGATCCTGTATAAAGGACTCTTCGATCATTCCGAGGCAGGAGCCCTCCTGATAGGCGGTGGTCCCTCTGATTTCACTGTCCTTGAGGCAAATGAGACCGCTGAAAGGCTCATCGGGATTTCTTCAGGCAGGGCTGCCGGCACACCGCTGCGTTCCTTCTGGGAAGACGAGAGTGACTACAGGAATTTTGTTGAAATCGTCCATTCTGAAAAAGGGGTTGAGGCCTTTGAAGCCGTATTCAGGACAGAGGATGGCAGGAAAAAAACCATTCTTCTCTCTGCCGGGATTGTGTCAGGGGAACGTATCATCCTCTCCTTCATCGATATAACGTCCCGCCTTAAGGCAGAAAGTGCATTAAAGGCTGCTAATGATAAGTTAAACCTCCTTTCGGCAATTTCTGTGGATCATCTCCACAAAAACGTCGATGCGGTCCTTGAAGTGGTGCAGCAGGCACTTTCAGCCGATACCGACATCTCGTGCAGAGGATTCTTTGAAAGGATACGAAGCCTTGCATACACCATATCCCGCCACCTCCTCCTGACCGAGTCCTACCGGGACCTTGGGAACTATCCCCCTACCTGGCACAATGTCCAGGAATGCTGCAGGCAGGTGTCGGCCGGCCTGTCATGTCCGGAAGGCTCGCTCAGGATATATGCTGAAAGGCTGGAGATTTATGCAGACCTCCTCTTCCCCGAGGTCATTGGTCATATCCTTGAAAATGCGGTGCGACACGGCAGCCCCGGGACACATATCACGGTCGCTTACAGGACAGCTCCCGATGGCGTGGACCTGATTATCGAAGACAACGGACCGGGAATCCCTGATGAACTCAAGGAGACCATATTCAACTACGACTCGGGAAAACACCCCGGAATAGGATTATTCATATGTCGCCAGGTTCTTGAGGTGACTTGGATGACGATCAGGGAGCACGGCATCCCGGGTAAGGGGGCACGCTTTATAATCCATGTCCCTGAGGGGTGTTTCCGAATTGCTACGGACCGCACCGGGAAGGACCTTTCTGCCCAACCTCTGCCTCCGCCACCCGATGGCATGCTCGCCAGGGAGCTTGTACCGGCTGAATTCTCCTTAGCCGATACGTTGTGGGTGCCGTACCACGGGATGACTGGAGATCCGGTTGTGGACAGGATTTTCATGGTATTTGACAAGGGAGAGGCTGTTTCGGCAGCCCGGGTGAGACGTCACCCCGACGGCTGGGAGATGGAGGGTGTCTATACGCCTGATGTTTTCAGGGGACACGGGTATGCCCGGATGGTCTGTGAAGAGCTTGTCGCTGCTGCCCGGTTTGAAACGATGTATATGTTCGCCGTAAGTCACCTGTCTGAATTTTATGGGTCCCTGGGCTTTGTCCCTATACCTGAATCACAACTCCCTCCTACCATACGGAGCCGTTATTCGTGGGCAGAGGGTAACATGGAAGGTGCTATGGTCTGCCCGATGAAACGGGACGCGGACCCGCTGTGATAGTGTCCGGGGAATACACCAAAACGGTCACCTTTCCGGTAGGAAACGTCTTACCTGGATTTTTCCGGGTATGCCATCAGGGCATCCGGACTATTTCGGGGGGTTGATGCTGACCGAATTCGGACAGATGATGATGTTGTTATTCGTATTTGTCTCTCCCGATGTGCCGGAGCCGTCGGCAACGGCAATGAGGTAGTAATCTCCCATGTCCAAAGTTTTCGGCAGGGCAAATCCGATTGACTGACGAAGTGACGTATTCCTCTTTATGGTTGGGATATACTGGTTACCGAGTCGGAAATCGGAGGAATCTAATGCTTTGTCGGTCGAGAGATAGAAGTCAACATTGAATGACCTGGACTGCATACCCCCGGAATTCTTTATGAAATAGGTAACGGTCAGGATACGCCCTGAAATGACCCTGTCCGGGCATCCCAATGAAGAGAACCCGATATCAGGGACATCCGGTGGAGACTCCAGGACTGAAATAGTCCTTGAAGGCTGGACCTGGCCGGTCCTGGCAGGTGTCACTGTAGGGGACAGCGTCTTTGGAACGGTTATTCTCGGAACGGTTGGCAGCGGTGTTTTTGTCGGGAGAGGGGTCCTCGTGGATGTCAGGAAAGGTTTCTGGACGGGTGTCTTTGTCGAAGACGGCGATTCTCTGACCGAGACCATGAGGGCGGTTGCATCGAACTGGATGTTGTTCCTTTCATTTGATTCGTGGACTTTTCCCTGTTCATCCGCCCTGGCGAAGATATAATACCTACCCATGGCCGTATTGTCCGGAATCCTGAAAGATGGCGAAATTTCCACGGTTTCACCGGCAGCTATCCCTGGTACAGAGTATGTCCCGAGAGCGCTGTCCTGTTCACCGATCATGAGTGCCTTAGTCATGTAATAGGTGATGTCGAACTGACCGGCATCTGCTCTTCCCGTATTTCTTGCCATGGTCCTGATGGTTATGTCCGCCCCGGCAAGGATCGAACCCGGTGAATCTACCGAGGTTATTACAATATCCGGCCTCGGAGTCGTATCGACCGCCATGAGAGCGGATGCTGCATCCAGCCGTCCTCCTGTCACGGTTTTGTCTGTAAATGCCATGAGGGGGTCGACCGAGTTCAATATGGCATCTTTCAGGTCCTTGCTCGTCGCTTCTGGTTTTATGGACAGGACCAGTCCCGCGGCCGCTGCAACATATGGCGTGGACAGCGACGTACCGTCCCCGTAGATGAAAGAACCATCCGGGGCGATGCACAGGATATTTGCACCTGGGGCGGCGAGGTCAACCGTTACCGGCCCGTAGTTCGACCCGCCTCCTGTCCATAGCTTCATGATGCCGTCTCTCTGGTCACTGGAGGCAACGGAGATAAGGTTCTCGTCAGGGTAACCGGAAGGATAATGCTGGCTGATGTCAGTATTAAGGCCGTCATTTCCTGCTGAACAGACAAAAAGGAGTTCTGGTGACTCCCTGATAGCGTCCTGCTCGATCTGCGAATAATCATAGTTCCCGAAAGAACAACTAATAATCCGTGCTCCGTTCTGCCTTGCATACAGTATTGCAGCAGATTCTGACCAGGTGTCACCGTCGAACTTGAGGGGCATGATGGTTACATCCCACATTGTCCCTGCAATACCGATGCCGTTATTTGCGGATGCCCCTATCACCCCTGCGCAGGACGTGCCATGGTCGTCGGTGAAATGGTCGGGAGAGGGGTTGTTGTCACCTTCACCCGGGTCGACCCGGTAATCATAATTGGTGTCGTAAAAGTCCCACCCGTTGATATCGTCTATAAATCCGTTTCCATCATCATCGAATCCATTCCCGGGTATTTCCCTCGTGTTATTCCATATGTTCGCCGCGAGGTCGGGGTGGTTCACCTGGACACCGGCCGGGTCAAGGACAGCAATAATAACATTTTTCGAACCGGTGGTGGCATCCCATGCCTCGGGTGCACGAATATCCGACCCGGGCAACCCGGTCGTGTCATAGACAAACTGGCCTGTATTGTACAGGCCCCACTGGTCCTTGAACCGGGGATCGGTAGGTACCTTCTCTGGCAGCCGTTTGTAATTCGGTTCAGCATACAGGACATCAGGGTCCCTGGAGTAAACCTCTGCCGCCTCCCTGACATCCACGCCTTCGGGAAGCCGCATTAGCTGGACTCCTGGAAGCCCCCGTGAGGAGAGGTCACCCATGACCGAAGGCCTCCCCGTCCCTTTTTTCATTGCAAGAAGAATCTCTATCATCCGTTCGGAAGACTTTTTCAGCTGATCAGGGTCCCTTGACACAGATGGCTTGAATCGTACAATCAGTTGTCCTTCCTTGTATTGCTGGGTCAGGTTCTTTTCACCGGATACTGATTTTTTCTGGACAGTCAAGCCAGGTGAATCGGCAAAGGCCGGGTGGAATGCAGCGCAGATGAACAGGAGGGCTATAAGGATGGCCCAGGGTGACGGTACCAAGGCGGATACCCGGTTTTTTTGTGGTATTGAAATCATGAAAAGGTAGTCCCCGATGGATTATTGTAGTTGGGCAGGACTCACGACGGCGTGCTGTTCATGGATGGAATACGATTGGCAATAATCATGGTGGTCTTCACAGTCCTCCAGGCTGCAGGTTGACCTGGTATTGGAAGGATGATAGGGAATGAACCTCAAGAGTACCCGCATGCGTCCCCATGTCGTGGTCAACGTGGCGGTGAGTGCAGATGGCAAGCTCTCCACCCGCGAGCGACGCCAGGTAAAGATATCAGGAAAAGAGGATTTCACCAGGGTCGATCGCCTGAAGGCGGGATCAGATGCAATCATGGTCGGAATCGGGACCGTGCTGGCTGACAATCCGTCACTTACCGTGAAATCGCAGGAACTCGTATCTGCGCGGGTTGCATCAGGAAGACCCCCTCACCCGATTCGTGTTGTCGTCGACAGCCAGGGAAGGACTCCCCTTGAGGCTGATATTCTCCACAAGGGAGGTGGTGAACGGGTGATTGCCATCGGCAGGGGGGCAGACAGAGAGCACGTCAGTGCCCTGGCGGATTTTGCATCGATATTCAGGAGTTCAACCAGCCAGGTCGACCTTGCGGAACTCCTTGCGTATCTCTATATAAATGGTGTCAGGAAACTCATGGTCGAAGGAGGGGGGACCATTATCGCAGCGTTGTTTGGAGAAGACCTCGTTGATGAGCTCCTGGTCTTTGTGGGAAACATGATCATAGGCGGTCAGGACGCGCCGACCCTATCTGATGGCCAGGGTTTCATTGATCCGGCCACGTTTCCGCGTCTGAAGCTTTACGCGCATGATCTTCTTGATGAAGGGGTGCTCCTTCATTGGGTTGTTGATCGGCCATGACATGAACACCTCTCAATCCTGTGATCCCGGCACGATTTGTCACCTGTTCCTTCTCGAATTATCGTGCGATGTCCCCGGTCGTGAATGAAAAATGGATTTGCCTCCTTTTTCCCTCGTGATACTGGCAGCAATTCTGGTGATCACCGCTGCCCGGCAGCTTTTCAGGTTCAACATCAGGATATGGCAGATCATGGCAGGCGGAGCCGGACTGCTGATTGTAACCGGGCAGATCAGCCTCCCGGATGCCCTTGCTTCGGTCAGCATACCCGTCATGGTATTCCTCTTCTCTATGTTCGTTCTCGGCGAGGCTCTGTCAAGGAGCGGATATCTTCAAACATTATCGTCGTTCTTTTTCAGGAAGGCTCATAATGGTGGAGCCCTGGTCATGCTGGTCCTTGCATGGTGCGGGCTGTTGTCAGGTCTTCTCCTCAATGATACCCTCGCAATCATCGGGACACCGCTCATGCTGATGTACGCCCGTCATACCGGGGTTAAAACGTCGCTGCTTCTCATTACCCTGGCATTTGCCGTAACCACCGGGAGCATGTTTTCCCCGCTGGGGAGTCCCCAGGCGCTCCTCATAGCACTTGAAGGAGGATTTTCAGAACCATTCGGAGTTTTTTTTCTCTATCTGGGTTTTCCGGCGGCTGCAGGACTCGGGCTCTGCTATCTGTTTCTACGATGGTATTATCCCGGTGAGATGGTAAAAACCGTCACCCCGCCCCCCCGTATTGAAGCACCAGACCCGGAGCTAACGCAGCTTGTAAAAATTGCTCTTTGCCTTTTTATGGTCCTCATCGTTGTATGCAGCATTCTCACCGTTGTCAGCCCAGCCAGAAGTTTACCGCTCTCCCTTGTCGCATTCATAGCCATTCTGCCGTTGCTCCTGTTTTCACGGCGCCGGGTTGAAATACTGTCGAACACTGACTGGTGCACTCTTGTTTTTTTTGCCGCCCTTTTCATTGTCACGGCAGCCGTCTGGTCGACCGGGGTAGTACAGTCGCTTGTCCCGTCTGAGAGTTTCATATCAGTCCCGTTTCTCCTTGCAACCAGTCTCGTGATAAGTCAGTTCATTTCGAATGTACCTTTCGTGGCGCTGGTGATGCCTCTCCTTACGGACACCATGTCCGGGGTGCCTGCCATGATGGCTCTGGCGGCGGGTTCGACTCTTGCCGGCAACCTGACGATTATGGGGGCGGCAAGCAATATCATCATCATTCAGCGGGCGGAACGGGAGGGAGAAACGATATCCTTTTTCGAGTTCCTGAAGATAGGTCTCCCTCTCACCTTTGCCCAGGCTGTCGTCTGCCTCGCCTGGTTTAGGATCCTTGCTTTCGCAGGGCTCGGATAGGTCCCAAGTGTCTCGGATCGCAACCGTACAGCCCATACCAGGTACAGTCAGTGCCTCTTAAGTGGGGCCAGAGAGAAAAGGGTTGTACGATTCCATGTGGGACTGGTCCTGTCTGTCGCGGGCAGACAGGCCCCTCCTGGGGATGGAAATGAGCTCTATGGATAATAAGCGGGCTGAACTGCGGCTTTCAGGAATGCATTGCGCGACATGTGCAGTAACGGTTGAGGAGGCATTACGCAGGATCCCTGAGGTTTCCTCTGTCACCGTCAACCTCGGGAAGGACTCGGCACAGGTCCAGTACGACCCGGAAAAGACGAGCCTCGACGAACTGGAAAGGGTAGTGCGGGACGCAGGATACGAGGTCGTAAACGAGGAGATTGTGATAAGGGTCGGGGGGATGATGTGTGCGACATGTGTCGAGACCATAGAGGCGGCAATCCGGTCACTGCCGGGTACCAGGAGCGTATCGGTCAACCTTGCAACAGAAAAGGCTTATGTGACCTTTAATCCCTCCCTGTCAACTCCGGATGACATGAAGAAGGTTATCGAGGAGGCCGGATACCAGTTTCTTGGGCGTGCAGATGAGACGAGCGGTGAAGCTGCAGAAAGAGCCATGAAAAAGGAGCAACAGGAGAAACTGCGCCGGATGGGGGTTGGTCTGGGGATGAGCATCGTTCTCATGGCCATGATGTACCTCCCTCTCGGTATGCCGGTGCATACCATGTCCGTTCTCATGTTCATCATCGCCACCCCTCCGTTCGTCTATGTAAGCGCGCCGATATTCCGTGCGGCATACCACGCACTTAAAAACAGGGTTCTCTCTATGGATGTAATGTATGCCATGGGGATCGGAGTATCCTACCTTGCCAGTGTCGCCGGCACATTCTCCCTCGTGCTCACCCATGAGTTCATGCTGTATGATACCGCCCTCATGCTTGCAGCGTTCCTCATGCTGGGCCGGTTCCTTGAAGGCCGGGCAAAAGGACGGACTTCAGACGCGATTAAAAAATTGATCGGTCTTGCTCCGAAGACAGCCCATGTGATCCGTGACGGGGTGGAGACCGAGGTCCGTATCGACGAGGTCACGGTTGGTGACATTATCCGGGTCAGGGCGGGTGAGCTGGTCCCGGTTGATGGTTCGCTGACCGAGGGTGAAAGTTTTGTGAACGAGTCAATGATCACCGGAGAACCCATACCGGTGAGAAAAGATAAGGGTGACCTGGTGATAGGCGGCACGATCAACACCACGGGCTCGTTTTTGTTTGTTGCGGAACGGGTCGGAAAGGAAACCATGCTCGCACGGATCATCAGGCTGGTTGACGAGGCCTCGGGTTCCCGCCCACCCGTCCAGCGCATCGCCGATGTGGCCGTCAGCTACTTCATACCGTTGATTATCGGTATCGCCATTGTCACATTTCTCTGGTGGTTTATTGCAGGAGACCCGGGGAACCTCCTGGTCGCACTTGTGACCATGATTTCTGTCCTTGTTGTTGCATGCCCCTGCGCCCTTGGCCTTGCCACCCCGACTGCCGTGACGGTTGGAATAGGCCGGGGAGCAGAGCTGGGAATACTTATCCGGAACGGAGAAGCCCTTGAGGCATCTGGACGGATAGACACGGTTATCTTCGACAAGACCGGGACTCTCACAGAGGGAAAACCCCGCGTAACCGATGTCATCCCGTCCGGGATACCCTCGGGGTCCCTGGTTGCAGCAGCGGCAGGTGCAGAATCCGGGGCTGTACACCCGGTTGCCAGCGCGGTCACGACCTATGCCCGTGAACAGGGCATCCTCCCCCTTGAAACATCAGGTTTTATTTCTGTTCCTGGTGGCGGTGTCAGGGCAAGGGCTCTTGGGGAAGAGATTTTGGTCGGAACAATCCGGTTCCTCGAGGGCGAGGGCTATACACCCCCTGAGGATATCCGGAGATCTGCCGGGCTGCTCGAGGAGGAGGGAAAAACCGTGATCGGGATTGGAATCGGAGGGAGTGTTGCCGGGATTATGGCGGTAGCAGATGTGGTGAAACCCTCCGCATCCCTGGCGGTCAAGGGCCTCCGGGACATGGGCATCAAGGTAGGGATGATTACCGGGGATAACCGCAGGACTGCGGCAGCAGTCGGTCTCTCAACAGGTATCGATAACAATTCGATCATATCCGAAGTCATGCCCGATCAAAAGGCGGGACGGGTCAGGGACCTGCAGGAGGGTGGAAGGAGGGTTGCCTTTGCAGGGGACGGGATCAATGATGCCCCTGCCCTTGCACAGGCAGATGTGGGCATTGCCATGGGTGGCGGGACCGATATCGCCATAGAAAGCGGAGATATCGTCCTTGTAAAGGGAAATGTTACCGATGCGGTCGCCGGGATCCAGCTGGCACGAAAGGTAATGTCCCGTATCAGGCAAAACCTATTCTGGGCTTTTGCGTACAACGTAGCCCTGATCCCCCTGGCCGCCGGTATTCTCTACCCGTTTGTCGTTTTCCGGCCGGAATATGCGGCTCTTGCCATGGCTGCAAGTTCAGTCACCGTGGTATCGCTCTCCCTCCTGCTCAAAGGTTATATACCACCCATACATAAGGCAGAACGGAGACGAGGTGTTCAGCATGGCGATTGACCCTATCTGTAAAATGACCGTGGATGAAAAAGCCGCTACGTTCAAGAGTGAATATAATGGAAAAACCTATTATTTCTGCGCGCCTGGGTGCAAGAAAAAATTCGATTCTGACCCGGGAAAATACGCGACCTAATACCTTTCTAATTTCTTTACCCTATATGAGGGAATACGGAATGAAGCCTGATTATTACCAGGTATTTTTTGGGCACTATGACGCCTGATCTGTTGTATCAGGCGATTCCTATGAAGTTTGCGAGCAGGCGGAGGCCGATCTGGCCGCTTTTTTCGGGATGAAACTGGACGCCGTACGTGGATCCGTTCCTGACTGTCGATGCAAACGGACAGATGTATTTCGTTGTTGTCAGGGTAAATTCCGGGCGTGTGTCGACATAGTAGGAGTGAACAAAGTAGACAAACTCCTCTATCGCGCACCCCTCGAAAAGGGGGTCTTCAGTATCCTCGAGGTATATAGAGTTCCAGCCCATGTGAGGTATCTTGTATCCAGGGGACTGGGGAAAGCGCCTGACCCGGCCGGGGACGACTCCCAGACCGGCATGCAGACCATGCTCTTCGGATTCCTGGAGGAGCATCTGCATGCCGAGACAGATCCCGAGAATCGGAGTATTTCCGGTAGAATCCATGATCGCCTGCTGCAGGAGCCCGAGCTGCTCCATTCCCTGGTGGAATGCCCCGACCCCCGGAAGGACAATCCCGTCGGCTGACCTGACCTCGTCCGGCGACGAGGAGATAAGAGGGTGGCCGCCAGCCTTCTCAAGGCCTTTGTAAACGCTCCTCAGGTTTCCCAGTCCATAATCAACAATGATTATCCGTTTCATGCATTCCCTCCGCTTTTTTCCCGCCACTGACCTGAATCTACCCAGTTCTCGGTCATGCCATTATCCTTTGCCCATGCACGGAGCCTGCCCTCCCATTGTTCGCACAGGTCACGGTGGTTGACCTTGATATGGTTATATGCGCCAGGATCCGTCGAGGGACAGAGGTAACAACCAATCCGATCACACTGTTTTTCATACAGGATGTTGTAGGGCGCCTTTTCCCTGAACAGGTAGAGCCAGACATGGAGTGCTGTCCAGTTCTGGATCGGTGATGCCGAGAGCTGGTTCGGGACGAAGCTGTTGCGCCATACCCGCGGCGTGTTTCTCCGGGTTACTGATTCATACCTTCTCTGTCCGATAAAGGAAAGACATTCGCCATAACGATCCGATATTGCCTGTTTTAGGGGCCCCAGCTTGCAGACCTTGCAGCACCACCTGGCATTCATTGCAGGGGGTCCCATCCTGTCAAAGGCATCCCAGAAGCTGACTTTCCCTGTAATGGTGATAAAATCCGTTTCGTATCGGCGTGCCACTTCAACAACATTTTCGTACGTTTCCGGGAATTCAATCCCGGTATCAATAAATATAAGCGGCACCTTTCCAACCGCCTCCCGAACAAGGAGAAATGTCGCAAGACTGTCCTTGCCTCCGGAGTATGAGACTGTTACGGGCAAAGGATTTTCATCTACCGTTTTTTGGACGAATGCGACAGCCTCGGCCTCTACTCTGTCAAGTATCTCACTGTTCGCAATGATTGCGTCATCCCAGGTTGCTTTTCCGGGAACCGGGTAAGAAGGGATATTCTTGCGGGTCCGGACAATTGCCCCACGTTTCATGGTCCTGGCTTCGGCGGCACTTACTTTTGCCCTTCCGACGCCGACACAGGTTCCTGATGGGTCGAGGATATATACCTCGTCACCGGCGGATACTGACTCCTCGATATCGAGGAGGCCTGGAGCAAGTACACTAGCCCCCTCGTTCATGACCGAGGGCACCGCTCCCGGGTCTATGATGACATACCTCAGTTTTGGTTTGAGGTACTGTGTCGATCCGGGCCTGGGCAGTGGCTCCCACTGTCTTTTTAACGGATCAAACCGGACGGCACCAACCACGCCACCCCCTAGGACGACCTCTTCCATCCTGTCAACTTCAGGGACCTTGCTCATCAGGGCGAGGTGATTGCGAGGTATCAGGTCGTTTCCAAAATGCTCATGATATATCCGGTTGATAAACCCGATATCAGAAGGAAAGGCTGGTCGTGCATCCCCGGGCGGAGTGACCGGGACCGGCCGGGCGGTCTGCCCGCAGCCACAGCGGGCGGAAAGGACCGGCACGTGGCATGAATCACACCAGTGAAGCAGGATCTTCCCGAGATAGGAAGGGCGCATCCGCTATGTTATTGACCTTCTTCTCTTAAATAGGTTGAAGCGTAACTGCGGGGTCACCTGCAGCCCGGCTTGTAATATTGTGGAAACGCCTTGTGATCCAGGAAGATTAGCATAAATACAGGTATCTTGGTTGCATTGCAAACCCCCTCAACACAAGGGGGGCCTGAAGGAGATCTCCCTGCAATCAGAAGAGGGTCAACAGGCCATCTTCCGTCGTGAAGACAAGATATCCTCTTCCTGGTTCGAGTTCCCTTGTATCTGAGAATTCACCTGAACCTCCCCGGATAATCGCTGTTTCATATGCCTGAAGGCGGGTATCATACCCGATGATATGACTCCATTTACCATCAATGGATGAAAGGGCCTCACGGGCGGGTCTTGGTACATACAGTGGATATCCTACGGCATTCCACCCGGTTTTCAGCGAAATGGCTTCAACCCTCGTCAAATCCTCATGACCTGTCGATACTGTTGTCTCACTTCGGGAATATACCCAGACCGCCTCGAGAGGTTCGAGGAGGGAGTCAGGCATGATCCTCTCATATGCTTTAGAAGTCCGGTTCACCCTCCACAGGGAGTGGCTGTCTGTATCGACCTTATCGAGTGCGACAGCGAGGCTGCTTCCTGACCTTGTACCATATGGGATAGCAATCAGGTTCCAGCCTGGAACAAGGACCAATTTCTGTTCAGTGACGGTTACCTGAGGCGCAGTAGGGATTACCACAGGGGGCTGTTCAGCCACGACGTTAACTGTTTGTTGTACCGAGTCCCTGCCCAGGGGGTTGCTTACGATCAGAACGACCGTATAGGTACCTGTCCGGACATAGGTATGGGTGGGGCTTTTATCGGTTGAAAGGACGCCATCACCGAAGTCCCACTCGAATGTGACCGGATCCCCCCTGGATGTGTCAGAAAACTGGACCCGGTATGGATAGGTCTTTTTCAGTTGTTCAAACGTGAAGTTAGCATCAACCTGGTCTGAAACAATGATATACTGGTCTTTAAGGGCAGTTGAACTTCCTGTTGATGATTTTACGGTTAGTCTGACGGAATATGTTCCTTTGACAGCATATGTATGGGCCGGGTTTCCATCGGTGACCTGCGTCCCATCACCGAACTCCCAGATGAATCCAGCAACCGGGCCTGTCGATAGGTCGGTAAACTGGACGGTCAGGGGCGGAGTTCCCTTTGCCGGAGTTGCACTGAAATCCGCGTGGATCTCTCCCCCGGACTGGGGGTTCGGGAAATAGGTTACTGCCGGAACGGGGGTTAATCCTGGTGTGCGGTATGGAGATACCGGGGTGGAAGAGACTGTCAGGGCAGGCGTTTCTATCTTCAGAGGTTCAGGGGTTTGCACAGCTGGTGGAGCGGGGAGTGACGGGATCAGGTAGGTGTTTTCCTCCACAGACCCTGTCGGTTCGGTCACCGGTGAAGGTGTCAGGATAATTACCGGTGTCAGGATAGGCACGGGGGTATGCAACGTACCTAGAGGTATCTGGCCCGGCTGGACCTTGAATGCGCCTGGTGGTGATGCCGGTGCATTTACCTCAGACGGTGCTCCCCGTTCTCCTTGACTTTCCCCTGCAGGGCTCACCGTTGGGGAGGGAATACCATACGAGAGCGTCAGTGTTACCTGCGGTATCGTCAGTACCGGTTGTTCCGCTATCAAAACAGGGACTCTTGTGGCAGGAACAGTGGTGGGGAGAGGAGTCTGGACCGTAGTGGGAACCGTGGCAGGAACAGTGGTGGGGAGAGGAGTCTGGACCGTA